>NZ_JBEYSL010000082.1:0-17576 GCF_040642735.1 Micromonospora sp. NPDC047753
GGTGCCCGAACGGGACGTCAGACATGGGGGATCAGGTCTGGTAGTAGGTCGAACACCGCGCGTCGGCTGGCAGAGTCCAGCGGTGGACGGATGGCGTTCGCTCCGATCAGGAGAAGATGCGGCAGCAGGGCGGCGGCGCGCGCCCGGGTCGGGTCAGACACGGCGCGGTTCCAGAGGGTCTCGAGGAAAGTGAGCCGTGCGCTGTCGACGCGCTCGACCACGCCACGCGCGCCGTCGTTCCCGATCGCCCACGCCCGCAGGGCCCGATCCAGCTCGGCGTTGAACAGTTCGTCCAGCCGCGAGGGAAGGGCCCTCAGGGCGTCGACCGGATCGACGGTCGCGAGCTCACCTGACAGCCCAGCGAGCAGGGTGACCTGTCCGTGCTCGATATGAGTCAGCAACGCCGCGTGGTAGTCGGCGACCCCCGTGAAGTGGTGATGGAACGACCCCTTCGTCAGGCCGAGGCGGGCAGCCAGACGGTCGATCCGCACGCCCGCCGGTCCCTCGTCGGTCAATACCACGACGCCCTCGTCGAGCCAGAGATCACGTGTCCTCATCGATTGACCATACCATACGGTATGGTATGCAGGAGGCCGCATGGCCTCTGCTCTCGGCTGGCTCAATGGCCTACGTGGACACCAGCTATCACTCCGCTCGCTGAGCGGACTGAGAATTACGCGCCCAAGGCAGCGGGGAGGGACACGGTGCCGCGCTCGTAGGGGGTGATGTCGATGCTCGTGACGAGGCCCTCGTGGACGCCGATCCGGATCAACGCGAATGGATGTCCACCAGGCGCGATCACCGCTCCCGGGTAACCGTCAACGAGGACCGGGGCGGCGGAGGCGATGCGGTCCACGAACGCCCTGGTCTCCTTCGCGACCGCCCAGGCACCCCGGACGACAGGGGCGGCGCCGTCGGTGAGAAATCCGAGGTCGGCCGTGCGGACGACGTCAGGCGCCAGGAGCCTGACGAGCCGCGCGATGTCGCCGCCACGCGCCGCGGCGAGGAACGCGTCGATGATCTCCATCTGATGGGCGGACCCCGGCAGGTCGACCGCACGAGCGTCCCTGAGCCGGATCCGCGCTCGACTCGCGAGCTTCTTCGCCGCGGCCACCGTCGTGTCGAGCACAGGCCCGATCTCGTCGAACGGGACGGCGAAGAGGTCATGCAGCACGTAGGCCACCCGCTGCGGGGGAGACAGTTCGTCGAGCACGACCAGCAGCGCCCGGGAGACTTCCTCACGACGGACGAACGCCTCGTCTGCCGCGAGCTGCTCGCCGGGGATGTCATCGGCCTTGAGCGGGACCTCGCGCCGGCGATGGCGGGCGCGAAGCTGGTCGAGGCACAGGCGCGCCGTCACCGTGGTGAGCCAGCCCTCGGGGTTGACCAGTTGCGCCGGGTCGGCCGATCGCGCGCGCAGCCAAACGGCCTGCACCGCGTCTTCGGCATCGTTGTGCGAGCCGACGATGCGATAGGCCAACGACATCAGTCGGGCCCTCGAAGCCTCGAAGTGTTCGACGAGTTCCACGTCTGGTCACCTTTCATCCGTGCCGGGCGTCAGAAGGGGCGAGAGACCACAACCTGATGAACCCGCGCACGTGGAGGCACCAATGAGTTTACCGACTGCTCGATCGCGCCGGCGCGCGTCATGATCGCCGTACTGAAGGGCGTCCTGGTCGTCGCGACCATCCTCTGTGCCCTCGCCAACGCCATCGAGGTCACCGCCAAGGCGATCAGGTCAGACTTCGTGACGCGCAACTGCGCCGCGGTTGGGCTGTCCGCGCGGTGGATCCCCTACCTCGCGGTGGTCGAGGGGGCTGGCGTCATCGGTCTGGTGCTCGGCCTTCTCGGCGTACGCCCCTTCGGATTGGCCGCAGCCCTCGGCCTCGTCCTGTTCTTCGTCGGCGCGATCCTGGCTCACGTCCGCGCGCGGGTGTTCCACAACATCGCGTTTCCCGCGGTCTTCCTCGTCCTCGCCGTCGCCGCCGTGGGGCATTTCGCATGGCCGATCGCCTGATCAATCACCGATCGGCCTTCGCGGTGCAGGGGCACGGTGACGCCGTCCTGCTGGGCGATCAGGCCGGGTTGGCCGTCGACCGTAGGCTCCGGAATCGTCAGCGCCAGCCACGGCGGCTCGGCACGCCGGAACCGGGCGGCCGTCGACCATCGGCGGATCCCCGTCGGCGGTCAGGCGGAGGCCGGCCGGACCGGAAGCCGGCCGCCGCGTGGGGCGTGCGCCCTCTTGACCAAGCCGGTTACGCCTGTAGGCGTAGTGCTGGCGACATCACCCGAAGAGGTTGCCGGTGATGTCGGCGTAGAAGAGGGCGGGGTCGCCTGAGAGGGAGGCCTTGACGTTGGCGGTGGGCTTGTCGGCGATGACTTCGATCTTGCCCGCTTCCAGTCCGTCGAGAGCCTGGCTGACCACCTCGTGGGGCGCGAGCTTGGGGATGTCGATGCCGGCCATCATGTCCGTGTCGGCGATCGCCAGCGCCAGGGCGGTGACCAGAGTCTTCTGGCCGGCCAACTCGAGTCGGATGCCGTTCGTCAGGGACCACTCCGCGGCCTTGGAGGCGGCGTAGCCGTTGCTGCTGGGGGCGAAGGTGTACCAGCTCAGCGCCGAGATGACGTTGAGGATGGCGCCACCGGCCAGCCTCGGCGCGAAGGTGCGGGTGACGTTGAGGGTGCCCCAGAAGTTGGTGTCGAAGTCGTGGCGGATGTTCTCCAGGGAGGGGCCGAGCAGCGGGGCTTCGGTGGAGGTGCCGGCGTTGTTGATGAGGATGTTGAGGTCGCCCACCTTGCCTGCCGCGGCCTCGATGGACGCTGGATCCGTGATGTCCATCTGGAGGGCGACGGCACCGGGGATGTCGATGCTTTCCACGCGACGGGCGGTCGCGTAGACGGTGGCGCCGCGGGCGAGGAGTGCCTCGGCGAAGGCCTTGCCGAGCCCGCGGTTGGCACCGGTCACGAGAGCTGTTGAGCCGTTGATCTGCATGCCAACACGCTAAAACCTAACGCCAACGTGAGAGGCAAGTACTGCGAGGTGGATCACGGCCGGCACGGCCGGCGGCCGGCACCATCGCCGACCACCCCGCAATCACTTGATCCACCACCTGACCCAGGCGGGGCGGCGGGTCAGCGGCAGGCGGACGCGTAGGCGTACGTCCGCCTGCCGTCTGGTCGCTGGCGTGCCGAGTGATCAGCGGCGGCGCAGCGCCGGCTCGAGCAGAGCGGGCGGGGTGTCGTTCTTCTCGTGGGCGGCGAGGTCGACGCCGGGAGCCACGATCGCGTCGATCGCATCCAGCACGTCGGCCGAGAGCACCGTGTCCGCGGCGGCGAGCTGCGAGCTGAGGTGGTCCGTCGTACGGGGACCGATGATCGCGCTGGTGACGCCCGGGTGCGCGGTGACGAAGCCGAGCGCGAGCTGGATCATGCTGAGGCCGGCCTCGTCGGCAACCTTCGCGAGCTGCTCGACGGCGTCGAGCTTGGCGCGGTTGGCGGGGATGCTGACGTCGAAGCGGTGCTGCATGAAGCCCGAGCGGTTCGTGCTGATCTCCTGGTCGGCGCGGATCGCCCCGGACAGCCAGCCCGACGCCAGCGGGCTCCAGGCCAGCACGCCCATGCCGTACTCCTGGGTCGCGGGAAGCACGTGGGTCTCGATGCCACGCTGCAGGATCGAGTAGTTCGGCTGCTCGGTCACGTAACGGCTCAGACGCCCCTCGCGGGCGGCCCACTGCGTCTGCACGATGCGGTAGGCAGGGAAGGTCGAGGAGCCGAAGTAGCGGATCTTGCCCGCGCGCTGCAGGTCCGTCAGCGCTGACAGTGTCTCGTCGTCGCTGGTCGTCGGATCCCACCGGTGCATCTGGTAGAGGTCGACGTGGTCGACGCCGAGGCGGCGCAGGCTGTTCTCGAGCGCGGTGATCAGCCAGCGGCGCGAGCCGCCCCGCTGGTTGCGCTCGTCGCCCATCGGCAGCGTCGCCTTGGTGGCCAGGATGACGTCGTCGCGGCGGCCCGCGATGGCCTTGCCGACCATCTCCTCGGACTGGCCACCGCTGTAGGCGTCGGCGGTGTCGATGAGGTTGATCCCCGCATCGAGCGCGCCGTCGACGATGGCGGCGACGTCCTCCTGGGTGGTGTTGCCGATCCTGCCGAAGTTCATTGCGCCGAGCACGAGGGTGCTGACCTGCACACCAGTGCGACCCAAGGTGCGGTACTGCATGACTGTTACTCCTTCAGACGGTCAACGTCCACGATTTGGTGGCAGCCCGCCCGGTTCAGTGTGCCCGCCAACCGGAGCGGTGTTCCGGTAATCAACATACGGAACGAGGTTCCGGATGCCAAGTGGAGTGACGGAGGTAACGCGCCGTGGCCGGCCTCGACAGCGGCGCGGAGCAACCGCTCCCGCGCCAGCGGGAGCGCAGGTGGCAGGACGAGGACTGAAGCAGGGCCCCTGATCCCGGATGTCCGTCAGAGCGGGTTTCGTCCTCTGGCCTTGCCGATCAAGCCGAGGTGGGTGTGCTCGAATCCTTCGGCCGTCTTGAGGCCGTAGCCGAGGCCGCGATCGACGGCGATGTGAAACACCCAGGCAAGGGCCAGGATGCCGAGCCAGCCGATCTCGCTGCCGAACCCGGCCGCGGCCACGGCTACCGCGCCCAGCGCAGCCGGCAGCGTGTAGGAGTGCGCCAGGTTGTAGCAGAAGGCCCCGAGGCGTGGCCCCCGCAGGTAGCCGAGCATGGACAGGTCGAAGACGAGGAAGAGGGCAAGCAGCGACCACCACGGGTACCCGGCGGTGACGGTCACGACGACGGCCAGAGCCGCGGCGGCGAGGCCCTCGACACGTTGCACTGCGACCGGACTCAGATACGGCATCTCACACCTCGATGTCGCTCAGGGACACGGGTGGGTTGTCTTCCCGTCGCTGGCCTGACCCCGGCAAGAGGATAGACCGGGAGTGACGACCCACGTGCTCCGTTAGCGGACAACAGCCTCGTCGAAGGCGACCAGCCGCCGCGAGTCGGTCAGATGGCCCGTCGTCACTCCCGCGTCCGGACGTCTACTCCTTCACACCGATGTTGTCGATGGGAGGGGCGCTGAGCAGCCGTCGAACCGGCCACACGGTGGTCGCCAGCGCCAGCAGCGTCGTGCCGCCGAGCACCGCCACCCAACCGAGCGGCGGAACGTACGGGATCGGGCTGCCGGTCAGTCCGTTGACGATCGCGCTCAGGGTCAGCGCCGCTATCGTCGCGCCGATCAGTACCGCGGTGCCGAGCAGTCCGGCCTGTTCGGCCTGGACCATCCTCCGGATCTGACCGCGGGTGACCCCGACCAGTTGGAGCAACGCCAACTCGCGGCGGCGGGCCAGTGCGGCCATCACCATCGTGGTCGCCGCGGCCAGGGCCGCGTACCCCACCATCACGCCGATCAGCAGCCGGTTCAGCCAGGCGCCGAGCGCCAGGTCGGTGCTGACCAGGCGCGTACGGGCGGCGGCGTCGAGTACCTCGGTGCCCGGATGCCCAGCCGACCACGTGGCCAACGCGGTGTCGGCCTCCGGGCCGGCGCGGACCAGGACCTCGTCGCTGGTATTCCCGGCCGTGTGCCCGGCGACCGTCTCGGCAGCCAGGGTGACGTCGCCGAAGCCGAGGCCACGGCCGTAGATCGCGATGACGTCCAACGTGACCGGGGTGCCGTCGCCCAGCCAGAGTTCCGCCTGGTCGCCGACGTCCCAGCCGGATGAGGACGCCTGCATCGCCGACAGGGCGACCGTGCCTGCCCGTAGGTCGGCCAGGTTGCCCTCGCGCACGGCGAGGTCCATCGTCGACGTGATGCCCGCCGGGTCGACCGACTGCGCGCTGACCGCGATTCCGTCGAGCGTCCGCACCAGCACCTGCGTACGGCGCACACCGGTGGCCGCCTGCACCCCGGCCAACTCGCGGATCTCCCGTGCAGCGTCCGCGGGCAGTCCTCCCGGAGCGACAAGCACCCGCTCGGCGAGGATTCCCGCACTGCTCTGCGTGGTGGTCTGCTGTTCCAGGTTGGTCTGCAGGAACCAGACCGAGCCGCCGAACCCCACGGACAGCACGAGGACGGTCAGGACGGTCGCCATGCCCTGCGCGTTGGCCCGCAGATTGGCCGCAGCCAGGTAGCCGCTGACCCGCCACACCCGTGGCAACAACGGTGTGAGCAGGCGTGCCGCCCACGCGTTGATCCTCGGTGCGAGCAGCGCCACCGCGATGACGAACAGATACAGCATGCCGACCGCGCCGGCCAGTGCTCCGGTCGACCCGGCGGCACCGAGCGTGAACGCCCCCGAGGTGCCGGCCGCCGCCAGCGTCAGCGCGCCGGCGATCAGCCGCACCCGGCCGCTACGCCGAGGCTCGACAGCGATCTCCCCGAGCGCCTCGATCGGCTTGATCCCGGTGACCCGGCGCGCGGCGACCAACGCGGCGAGCACCGCCACGAGGACCGCCGTACCGACCGCGGCCGGCACCGCGAACAGGCCGCCGGTCATCGGGAAGCTGGCCGGCACGAACCCCCGCCCGACCAGTTCGCCGTGCACCCAGCGGGCCGCCAGCAGGCCGGCCGGGCCGCCGATCGCGGAGCCGAGCAGAGCGAGCAGCGCGGCCTCGGCGAGCAGCATGCGGCGCACCTGCCCCGGCGTGGCCGCAACCGCGCGCAGCAACGCCAGGTCACGTCGACGGTGCCGGACGGACAGCCCGATGGTGCCGGCCACCACGAAGACGATCAGCAGGACGACGTACCCCCCGAAAGCCGATCCGGCCTCGACCAGCAACGTCCGGGCGGCCTGGTTCTCCGACTGCTCGACGTTCCCACGGTCTCTCCCGACGTACGTCGTGGCGCCGGCCGCCGACGCGATCTCGCGTACCGCGCCCAGGTCCGCGCCGGGCGCCATCCGCACGCCGATCGCATCCACCCGGCCCGGGTGGGCTGACAACCGGGCGGCCTGCGCGTCGGTGAAGAACACCGCCGCCGAACCGGTCTCGGCGGTTCCGCTCACCCGGTACGACCGCCCGACCCCGCCGACGACCAGGTCGATGCGGTCGCCGGGCGCCACGCCGAGACGGGTGTCGACAAGCACCTCGTCGTCGGCCCGTGGCGCGGCACCCGCGGCGATGGGACGACCGGTGAAGGCGTACGTGTCCCAGCCGTGTCCCACGGCAGCGGGTGAGCCGATCAGCACCCCTTCGTCGCCGCTGACGGCCGCGACGCCCGGCACCTGGCGGATCTGATCCACCAGGGAGGCGTCCACCGTGCCACCCTCGGGCAGCGTGACGGTGCTCGTCTCGCCATCGAACTCCTCGAACGTGTGGGTGATCGTGCGGTTGGCGACGACCACGTCGGCGGTGGCCCAGAGCCGTGGCTCCGGGCGGAACCGCAGCCCGGACTCGACGAGGGTGCCCATCGCCACCAGGATCAGCACGCCGGCGATCAGGGCCAGCAGGGTCGCGGCGGAGGGGCCGGCGCGGTGCCGCAGTAGGCGGGCGGCCAGCCCGGTCATCGGAGGACCCGCCGATCCAGCGATGCCAGGTGCTCGGCGTCCACTGTGGGCAGCTCGACGTCGATCCCGGCCCGCAGGGCGAGCCGGGCCGCCTCGGCGGCATCCTCGGCGACTCCGTGCAGGGTCTGCAGGAACCGTACGGCGAAGTAGTCGGCCACCACTGTGCCGGTGAAGCCCCACTCGTCCCGCAACAACCCGGTCAGCAGCCCACGGTCGGCCGCGACGGGCAGGCCGTCGATCTCGGCGTAGGAGTTCATCACCGAGCGGGCGCCGCCGAGACGCAGCGCCATCTCGAACGGCGGCAGGATGACGTCGGCCAGCTCGCGGCGACCCATCGGCACCGGCGCGAGGTTGCGTCCGCCTCGGGAGGCGGAGTAGCCGGCGAAGTGTTTCAGCGTGGCCACCACACCGGCCCGCTCCAGGCCCCGCACGTAGGCGGCACCTGTCGTCCCGACCAGGTAGGGGTCCTCGCCGATGGTCTCCTCGGTACGACCCCAGCGGTAGTCCCGGGTGACGTCCAGCACCGGGGCGAGGCCCTGGTGCACACCGGCGGCCCGCATCGACCGCCCGATCCGGTCGGCCATCGCCTCGACCAGTTCGGGGTCGAAGGACGCGCCCCAGCTCAGCGGAGTCGGGTAGACGGTGGCCCGCCACGCCGCGAACCCGGTGAGGCACTCCTCGTGCACCTGCGCCGGAATGCCGAACCGACTGGCGGCCACGATCTGCGCCTGCGAGGCCGCCAGTGACCGGGCGCCGAACACCGGGTCGACCGGGGCGGTGCCGAACGGACGGGTCAGCTGGCCCAACCCGTACTGGATGACAGTGCTCCACGGCGGCAACTCGCTGATCATGTCCGACTGGTGCGGTGCGACGCCCTCGCCGCTGGCGTCGGCGCCGACCCAGACCCCGACGAGCTGGGCGATCTTCTCTTCGAGGGACATCTTCGGCAGGAGCGCGTCGGCACGCTCGGTCGGCGACAGCCGCTGATCACGCCACGGCGCGGCGCCGCCGTCTCCGAGCGACTGACTTCTCATGCCCTGACCCCTTAGCTCCGGCCACATCCCCGTGCCCTGGTGGAACCAGTTCCGTGGCGGACGTTTCTCACGATCCGAAACTTTCCGGAAACCTGCGTAACCTTTTCGGCAACCTAAGTGTCCCATCGATGCCTGTCAAGTGTCCCAATCGGACTACCAGGGGATGTTTCCTGCACACGGCGAGCCCACGATCGGCGTTCCGTTGCCGACGAGCCGCGCGATGTCCGGCCAATGCGCAGTCCGAGTGCGGCAACTACTGGCGTGAATGTCCCATCATGTTAAGGTCGCCCGAAACTTTCGGATGTTGTATGAGGCCGCGATGACAGAGCACCGCCCGCTCGACCCACCCGCCTCCACCACCATCGCGACCATCGCCAACGATGTCGGCGTCTCGGTCGCGACCGTGTCCAAGGTCCTCAACGGACGCGGCGATGTCGCCCCCGGCACCAGAGCCCGGGTGGAGGCGAGCCTCGACCGCCACCAGTACCAGCGCCGCGCCCGGCGACAGGCGACCAGCGGCGGCCGGGTGGACCTCGTGTTCCACGAGTTCGACACGGGTTGGGCGATGGAGATCCTGCGGGGCGTCGAGGCGGTGACCTCCGCGGCCGGCATCGGGCTGTCGATCGCCCAGCTCGACGGCGCGCACCGCCCGCCGGCACGATGGTTGGAGGCGTTACTCGCCGACCGCCCTCTGGGCGTGGTGTTCGTCCTCTCCCACCTGGCCGAGGCCCAACAGCAGCACCTGCGCCGGCAGGGCATTCCGTTCGTCGTCGTCGACACCGACAGCGCCACCTCGGCCTCAGTGCCGACCGTCGGGTCGAACAACTGGAACGGCGGCCTGCTCGCCGCCCGGCACCTGCTGGAGCTGGGGCACCGACGGATCGCCATCATCTCCGGGCCACCCGACGTGCTGTGCAGTCGAGCCCGCGCGGCCGGCTTCCAGTCGGCCCACGACGAAGCCGGGATCGTGGTCGATCGCGAGCTGATCCGCTACGGCAGTTTCTCCGCCGGAGCGGGGCACGCCCACGGGCTGCAACTGCTCCAGCGGCCGGACCGACCCACGGCGATCTTCGCCGGGTCGGACATCCAGGCCATGGGGGTGCTCCGGGCCGCCCGTCAGTGCGGCCTGCGAGTGCCCGAGGACCTCTCGGTGATCGGGTACGACAACCTGCCGGTCTCCGCCTGGACCGACCCGGCGCTCACCACGATCAACCAGCCGTTGCGCGACATGGCCGGCATCGCCACCCAGATGTTGCTCGACCTGACCAGGGGGAACGAGCCGGCGACCAGCCGGATCGACCTGGTGACCGAGTTGGTCCTCCGGGAGAGCACCGCGCCCCCCGCCCATCCGCACTGACCCCGGCCCCTGCGAGGACCCGTGCCCCACACCGCCTCCACCGTCGACGACCTCCAGCGGTACGCACCCGAGGTCGCCGAACCCGACGACTTCGACGAATTCTGGCGGGACACGCTCACCGGGGCGGCAGCCGTACCGGTGCTCGTCGACGTCCGCCCCGAACCCACCGACCTGCGGCTGCTCGACTCCTGGGACGTCACGTTCGCCGGCTTCGCTGGTGACCCGGTCCGCGCCTGGTACACCCGCCCGGCCGGGGTCAGCGAACCGCTGCCGGCCGTGGTCGAGTACGCCGGCTACGGGCGCGGACGCGGTCTGCCCCACGAACGCCCGACCTGGGCGGTGGCCGGGTACGCGCACCTGCTGATGGACAACCGGGGACAGGCGGGGCAGCACGGCGCCGGGGACACCAGCGACCCGCACGGCGCGCCCGGCGGGCCCTGGCCGACCACCTGGGGGATCCTCGATCCGCGCACCTACCACTACCGCCGCCTGATAACCGACGCGGTGCGGGCGGTCGAGGCGGTCCGCTCGCTGCCGGGGGTCGAGGGTGACCGGGTCACCGTGGTCGGCAACAGCCAGGGTGGCGGCATCGCCCTGGCGGTGGCGGGTCTCGTCGAGGATCTCAGCGCGGTGCTGACCACCGCCCCGTTCCTGTGCGACATGCGCCGGGCCGTCGCGCTCACCGACCTCGCGCCGTACGGCGAGATAGCCCGGTACCTGGCGGTGAACCGGGAGGCCCAGGAGGCGGTGTGGCGCACGCTGTCCTATGTCGACGGGGTGAACTTCGCGCGTCGGGCGACTGCCCCGGCGCACTTCGGCGTCGGCGGACGCGACACCGTCTGCCCACCGCGAACCGCCTTCGCCGCCTACAACCACTACGGCACCGCGAACGGGAGGCCGGTCCCGCCCGAGCGGGAGATGCACGTCTACCCGTTCAACGGCCATGAGGGCGGCGAGGCCGTGCACGTGCGGCGTCAGCTGCGCTGGCTGGGCGCGGTCCTCCAGCCAGCGCGGGCCTGAAGGCCTGAGGCATCGTCGGATGCTGATGCGTTGCCGGTGTTAGCGATAACACGCTATGGTGCGTCAGGCGAGGTGCAGGGCACACCTCCGCCACGGCTTCCCGGTCCGACCCGCCAGATCCTCGACGGCCGGTGCCCGCCGTACACCGCCACGACCGCCAGTGCAGACGTCCGGGTTGTTGGTCGTGCCGCGCACCCCACCTCCGCGTACCGCGTCATGACGGCAGCCGTCTCCCCGGTGGCCGCTGATGTCGCGCACCCCCACCAGAGGAAGTCCCATGCGCAGTCCAACGCTCGTGCAACCCGTCCCTCTCGCACCGACCGGCAACGCACCGACGTCGAGGCCCCGGCGGGCTCGTCGATGGTGGACGGCCCTGGCCGCCGTCGCCGCCATTGTCGCCGCCGTGCCGATCGCGACCACTCCCGCCAACGCGGAGTCCAACGGCGGCGTCCGCGTGATGCCGCTCGGCGACTCGATCACCGACGGATTCAACGTCCCCGGCGGTTACCGGATCGAGTTGTGGCAGCGGTTCACGTCCGGTGGTTACCGGATCGACTTCGTCGGCTCCCAGTTCAACGGACCAGCCAGCCTCGGCGACCACGACCACCAGGGCCACTCCGGCTGGACGATCGCCCAGATCGACGCCAACGTGGTGAACTGGTTGCGGGCCACGAATCCGCGGACCGTGCTGCTGCACATCGGCACCAACGACATGTACGGCGACACGTCCGGGGCCCCGTCCCGGCTGGCCACTCTCGTCGACCGGATCACCAACACCGCCCCGAACGCCGACGTGTTCGTCGCGACGATCATCCCGAAGTCCGGCGCGGACAACCAGGTCCGGGGCTACAACGCCGCGATCCCCGGGATCGTGCAGAGCCGGGCCGCCGCCGGCAAACGCGTACACCTTGTCGACATGTACCGCGCACTGACGCTCAGCGACCTGGCCGACGGGGTGCACCCGAACGCCACCGGCTACCGCAAGATGGCCGCCGCCTGGTACGACGCTCTCCGTATGGTGCCCGGCAGCATCGGGGGCGACACGCCTCCGACCACGCCCCCGCCGACCACTCCCCCACCGACCACTCCCCCGCCGACCACGCCGCCGCCGTCCGGTGACTGCCGCGTCTCGTACACGATCAACGCCTGGAACAGCGGTCTCACCGCGTCGGTCTCGGTGACCAACACCAGCAGCACGCCGGTGAACGGTTGGAGTCTGGCGTTCACGCTGCCCAGTGGGCAGAGCATCACCAGCGGGTGGAACGCCACCTACTCCCCGTCCAGCGGAGCGGTGACCGCCCGAAACGTCTCCTACAACGCGACGATCGCGCCGAACACCTCGGTCGACATCGGCTTCCAGGCCACCCACACGGGTGGCACCGGTCGGCCGGCCGCATTCACCCTCAACGGCACCGCCTGCACGCTCGCCTGACACCAACCGTCGCGGTGCCGGGTCACACCGGCTCGGCACCGCGCCGACGACCGTCGACGCGCTGTCGAGCGGTCACTGCTGCGCAGGGCCGTAGAGCCGGCTCACGGTCTCGGCCACGCAGACGGGCTTGCCGCCGCTGTCGCTCTCCACGGTGACCGTCACGACCAGCTGCACACCGCCGCTGACCGGCGACACGTCGGCGATGGTGGCGGTGGCCCGTACGGCGGCGCCGACCCGCAGCGGCGCGGGGAAGCGCACCCGGTTCAACCCGTAGTTGACGCCCATCGCCACCCCCTCGACCCGGTAGAGCCCGCCCGCCAACGCCGGCAACAGCGACAGGGTGAGGTACCCGTGGGCGATCGTCCCGCCGAACGGCCCCGCCGCGGCTCGGACCGGGTCGAGATGGATCCACTGGTGGTCGTCGGTGGCGTCGGCGAAGAGGTCGACGCGGCTCTGCTCGACGCGCTGCCACGGACCGGGCCCGAGGCTCTCGCCGGTCGCGGCGGCCAGCTCCTCGAACGAGGTGAACACTCTCATGCCGGATCTCCCTACAGGTACTAGAAGGCGTTGACGCCGGTGAGCGCGCGTCCGATGAGGAGTTGCTGAATCTGACTGGTGCCCTCGTAGAGCGTGGCGACCCGGGCGTCGCGCAGATACTTGCCGACCGGATACTCGTCGATGTAGCCGTACCCACCGAAGACCTGGACCGCGTTGTTGGCCGCGCGGACGGCGGCCTCACTGGCGAAGAGCTTGGCCATCGACGCCTCGGTGGCGAACGGCTGGTCACTGTCGATCAGGTCGGCCACCTGCCACACCAGCAGCCGGGCGGCGGCGGTGTCCACAGCGATGGCGGCGAGCAGTTGTTGGACGAGCTGGTGCCCGGCGATCGGCTTGCCGAACTGGGTGCGCTGCCCGGCGTAACCGACCGCCGCGTCGAGGCAGCCCTGCGCGATGCCGACGCACCCGGCGGCCACCGACATCCGGCCCTTGGCGAGGGTGGCCAGGGCCAGCCGGAATCCGGCGCCTTCGGCGCCGAGACGGGCCGTGTCGGGCACACGCACCTCGTCGAAGCCCAGCTCGCCGGTGGCCTGACCGCGCAGACCGAGCTTGCCGTGGATCTCCCGCCGGGTCAGCCCCGGGCTGTCGGTGGGCACCAGGAACGCGGTGATTCCTCGGTGCCCGGGGCCGCCGGTGCGGGCGAAGACCAGCGCGACGTCGGCGGTGGTGCCGTTGGTGATGAACATCTTCGTGCCGGTGAGCAACCAGTCGGTGCCGTCGCGGACCGCACGGGTGCGCAGTGCGGCCGCGTCCGAGCCGCTGTCCGGCTCGGTCAGCGCGAAGCAGCCGAGTGCGGTGCCGGCGCAGAGCCCTGGTAACCACTCGGCCCGCTGCTCCGCGCTCCCGTGTGCGGCGATCGACTTCGCGACCAGGCCGAGGGAGACCGAGACGATGCCACGCACCGCCGAGTCTCCCCGGCCCAGTTCCTCCAGGACCAGGCAGTACGCGAGGTGGTCGCCGCCGGAACCGCCGTCGGCCTCGGCGATGGTCAGTCCCAGGAAGCCCAGGTCACCGAGCATGCCGACGATGGCGGGGTCGACCGATTCGCGGCGGTCCCAGGCGGCTGCGTGCGGTAGCAGCTCGCGGTCGGCAAACTCGGCGGCCAACTGGCGGACCGCCGCCTGCTCGGCGGAGAGGGTGAGGTCCATGACGCACAAACTAGCGGTGATAGTTAAACGCGTCCAGACCGGGCGTTCACCGGTCGGAGCTCAGACCGACGTGCCGTTCGGCCGTGAACGCACGGGCCAGCTCGGTCCGCGAACGGATACCCAGCCGGTGGAACACGTTGCGCAGGTGGTGGTCGACCGTACGGGTGGAGAGGAACATCCGGGCGGCGATCTCCCGGTTGGTGGCGCCCTCGGCGACCAACTCGGCGATCCGCAGTTGCTGGCCGGTCAACAACCGCGCCGCGGGCAGGTCCGGCGGACCGATCGACTCCCCGGCCGCCCGCAGCTCCGTGGTGGCCTGCTCGGCCCAGCACTCCACCCCGAGCAGACTGAACATCTCGCGGGCCTGGTGCAGGTGCGTCCGCGCGTCGCGAGGGCGTCGACTGCGGCGCAACTCCTGACCGAAGAGCAGTTCGGTGCGGGCCCGCTCGAACGTGCCGGCCTCGGTGGGGTGCAGGCGCAGCGCCGCCTCGAAGTCCCGTTCCGCGTCGGTGCCGCCCCGAGGGGCGAGCAGTGCGTGGCACCGCGCGGACAGGGCCCGGCGCAACGGGCTCGCGGTGCTGCTGGCCCACCTGTCGAACGCGGCGAGCGCGACCGTCGCCGCCGGCCGGTGCGCCAGGTGCGCCGCCGCCTCCACCAGGTACGGAGTGGCCATCACCTGCACGAGGACCTGACCTCGGCGCGTGCCGAGCCGGGACAGCGACGCCAACCGGTCCGCCGCCTCGGCGTGCCGGCCGTCCACCAGGTCGAGCACCGCCAGGGCCCACGCGGCGAGCGCGTGCGGGCGGCTGCCCGGGGTCGGCGACTCGCCGATCTCACGGATCCGCCGCAGGCTGGTCTCCCGATCGGCCCGGATCGCGGCGAGGACGGCGAGCATGCCCAGGTGGACGTTGGCGCAGTTGACCTGCCCGGTGGCCCGGGCGACGCGCAGCCCGTCGCGGGAGGTCTCCGCCGCCGCCTCGTGTCGGCCCAACCAGTACTCGGCGACCGCCCGCAGCTCCAACGCCCGCGACAGCATGGACAGCTCACCCCGTTCCCGGGCCAGCTCGACCGCGCGTTCGGCGAGCCGGTGGGCCGCGCCGTCCACGGCCACCAGCAGTCCGGCCGCCGCGGCGCAGCTGAGCGCGGTGGGGGTCAACGCCGAACCGGTCAGCCGGTCACCCAGCACCACGGCGCGGCGCAGCGCGGGCCCGGCCCGCTCGTGGTCGCCCCGCAGGGTCGCCGCCACCCCGGCGATCAGACAGCCCATGACCTCCAGGGCCGGCGGGTCGCCCGGGCGCCGTAACGCCAGCGCCCGCCGTCCGACCTCGGCGTAGCGGTACTGGTCGCCGGTGAAGCAGACCGCCTCGCCGGCGCGTACCAGCCCGGTCAACGCGAGGGCACGGTCGGTGCCGGCCACCGCCGCGGTGGCGGCCAGCAGTGTGGCCGACGCACTCGAGGCGGTGCCGCAGCGCAGTTCCAGCTCGCCGCGGAGCAGGTCGGCGCGGCCCCGAACGACCGGGTCGACGCCCACCGCGCGGAGGCGGTCGAGCAGCAGCCGGGCCTCGTCGGGTTGTCCCCCGGCCCAGGCGTACCGGGCTGCGGCCAACAGACGGGTGGCGGTCAGCGTCGGATGGTCGCTCAGTTCGGCGGCCCACCGCAGGGCCACCGAGGCGGCGGCCCAGCCGTCGGATCCGCCGACCGCCGCCTGTTCCAACTCGGCGGCGAGGGCCGGATCGGCACCCGCGGTCGCGGCGGCGAGGTGCATCGCCCGGCGCAGCCGTTGCCCGTCCGCGACCAGCACCTCGGCGAGCAGTCGGTGCGCCGCGCGGCGCTCCGCGAGCGGCGCGCTGGCCGCGATCATCGTGCGCACCAGCGGCTGCGGGAAGGTGACGCCGCGTTGCTCGACGCGGACCAGGCCGGCGACCTCCGCCGGGGCGAGCGCCTCGACCTCGGCGCCCGCGGCCGCCGCGGCCCGGATCAGGGTGCCCGGCTCGCCGTCCTCATCGAGCGCGGCGAGCAACAGCACCCGTCGGGTCTCCGGGGGCAGCCGGTCCAGCCGGGCACGGTACGCGCGACCCAGCGCTCCGTCCGCCGGTGGCGCGGCGGGCAGCGACTCCTCGCCCCGCCACTGCCCGGCGGTGAGCACCTCGGCGAGGTCCACCAGCGCCTGCGGGTTGCCGCCGCCGACCGTGGCCAACGCGGTCAGTGCCGACGCGGCCGGCCGGTCGGGAAGCCGGTCGACGCTCTCGCGCGCGGCCAGCCGATCGAGTCGATCGGTGAGGACGGCGCGGCTCTCGTGCTCGGTCAGCGCGCGCAGTCGGTGTGCCGGTATCCCGTCGAGGTTGGCGGTGACGTCGGCGGTGAGCAGGACGGCGAGCGGCAGGTGCCTCAGTCGGCGGGCCACGAACGCCAGCACCTGCGCGGTCTGCGGGTCACCTCGGTCGATGTCGTCCATCGTGGCGAGCAACGGCCGGTCCCGGGCGGCGGCGCTGAGCAGCCCGAGCACCGCCATCGACAGGGTCAACTGCCGGTCGGCCGGGCAGCTCTCCCCGGCCAGCGCGCGCCGCAGCAGATGGCGCTGCTCGTAAGGGAGCGCGGCGGCCCGGTCGAGCACCGGGTCGACCAGACGTTGCAGGCCGGCGTACGGCAGGGCAGCCTCCTCGGCGAGCCCGCTGCCGGCGAGCACTGTGCAGCCACCCTCGGCGTGTCGATGGGCGTAGCCGAGAAGCGCCGTCCGGCCCGATCCGGGCTCCCCGCGCAACAGCAGGGCACCGCCGGCGTTGGTCATGCCGTCGAGCAGGCTCCGGACAGCCCGGCACTCGTCGTCCCGGCCACGCAGCACGGTTAGTTGCACTCTTGATGCAGTAACCATGCCTGTCAGTGTTACCCATCGGAAACCGAATGGAAAGAGGGGGCGATATCGGGCCGGGCCGGAATCAGTCGGGCACGACCTCGGCCAGCAGAGCGCCCACGGTCCGGGCCATCACCGCGCGGGCCTGGTCCACGCCGAGACCGAGCCCGTAGCGCAGCATCGACCAGGCCTGCCAGGTGCTCGCCACGACCAGGGCGTTGAGCAACTGCTCCCGCCCCGCCCCGGCCTCGGCCAACTCGACGGCGAAGAGTTCCTCGACCTCGTCGCGGACCCGTTCGATGTGCTTGAGACGGTTGCGGTGCAGCTGTTCGGAGACCGGCTCACGCATCTGGGCGGCCCGCGCCGACGGCGCGATGAGCTGGAGCAGCCGGGCCCGCTGCCGGCAGTACGCGTCGACCCGCTTCGCCAACGGCAGCCCGGGTGAGATCGGCCGGTGGGCGGCGTCCTGCTGGCGGAGCACCTCCGCGCCGCTGGCCTCGAAGAGCGTCTCCATGTCCTTGAAGTTGGTCCAGAGGGTGCGCAGCGAGATGCCGGCCCGCTCGGAGATGCGCTCCCCGGTCGGGCGGTTCAGCACCCCGGTCAACCCGGTCTTCCGGACGGTCTACCTGTCGTACCTGATGCGGTCGCTGCCGGCGGTGGCCC
>NZ_JBEYSL010000083.1:0-17518 GCF_040642735.1 Micromonospora sp. NPDC047753
CGGGACGGGCACGGCGACCGGCGGCGGGGGCGGGGGCGGCGGGGCGACCGGCGGGGGCGGTGGCGGGGCGGCCGGGTAGCCGGTCTCCGGCTGGTAGCCGGTCTCCAGCAGGGCGTACCGCGATTCCACCGGCGGGTCGCCCGGGCGGTAGCCGTTGTCCAGCAACGCGTAGCGCGACGGGACCGGGTCGGGGCCGCGTGCCGGCGGCTCGGGCTCGGCCCGGTACGCCGGCTCGGCCCGGTAGTCCGGCTCGGCCCGATAACCCGGCTCGGCCCGATAAGCCGGGTCCACCCGGTAGTCCGGCTCGGCCCGGTAGCCGGGCGTCGCGCGGTAGTCCGGCTCGGCGCGGTAGCCCGGCTCGGCCCGATAACCCGGCTCAGCGCGGTAGTCCGGCTCGGTCCGGTACGCCGGCTCCGCTCGATAGTCCGGCTCGGCCCGGTACGCGGGCTCGGCCCGGTAGTCCGGCTCGGCCCGGTACGCGGGGTCGACCCGGTAGGTCGCCTCGGCCCGGTAAGCAGGCTCCGCGCCGTACGACAGGTCGGCCGGATGCCCGATGGCAGGTGCCCGCCCGGCGTAGCCGTTGGGGGCCGCACGCCGTGGCAGCGGGTCCGGCGGCGGTTCCTCGCCACGCCGCTCCGGCTCGGTCTGCTCCGCGCCGCGACCGCCCAGCCGGGCACGGTCCAACAACGCGCGCCACCGCGGCGCTGGTTCGGCCGGCCGGCCCCAGCCGGTCTCACTGCCCTCCACGGCCCGCCCTCCCAGCGCCATCGATCTCTGTCTGACAGGCTACGAACCCAACCCTATTCGGACCACACCTCAGAGCGCACACCAGCCGGCGCAGATCACGACGACGGCGATGGCGTCAACGGCTCGGCGAGGGTGGTGTCCGGCGAGGTGGTGACACTCGGCGGCGTCGGCTCGGTGGGCTCCGGCGTCGACGGTTCGGGTGACGGAATCGTCACGACTGGTGCGGGTTCCGACGATTCGCCCACGGAGGCCGACGGCGCCGGGGCGCTGATCATCGGCGCTGGCCGTTCGGACCGGGTCGGTACGGGGCTCGGCCCCGTGTCGGCCGGCGGGCGCACCACGTCACGCTGCTCCGGCAGGGGTGGCGTGAAAACCGTCCGGTCCAGCCGGTAGACCTCGGGGGCGGGGTCGACCGCCCGTACGTCCGGCCGGGCCGCCACACCGCGCAGCGCCACCGGCGTCGCGCGAACCACCGCCGCGTAGACGCAGGCGCAGCCGGTGCGGTACGCGGCCGCCTCGGCGGCGGACACCTCGGCGCCGCTGGCGTACTGCTCCCGCAACTCCCGCTCGCCAACCCCGTCGCCGTCGACGGCGGCGGCCCTGGCCCGGTAGTCGGCGGCCTCGGTCTCCTTGCGGGCCGCCACCTGCTCCATGCCGGCGACCACGTCGTCGGGCACCCGCAGCGCGGGGATCTTGACGATCTCGGTCTGCCGGCCGGGCAGCGGAACCCGCCCGAAGACGGTGGAGACCCCCACGTCGCCGAGCACCGTCGCCAGCCGCTGCGGAGGCAGGTACGCGTCGAGCGTGACCAGCGCGTACGTCCCGCCCTCGGCGGCCGGGGCGGACGCGGGCAGCGCCGCCAGGTCGGCCGCGGCGGACCGCAGGTAGCCGGGGACGGAGTCGCCGTCGGCAACGCCGACCCGGGTGACCTCCCCGACAGTCCGGTCGCCGACCGGGCTGTCGTCGACGGCCCAGACGGCGGTGCCCAACACCGCCGCCGCGGAGAGCACCGCGGCCCAACTGAGCACGCCGGAGCGCGCCGACCGGTCGCCCAGCCGGGCCACCGCCCGGGTCAGCGGCGGCAGCAACCGCTGGTCCAGCTGCCGCAGCAGGTTGCCGGCGCGCACGGGCGGGATCCCCTCTGTGAAACGGTGTCGGGCGGTCGCCGCTCAGTCACGCAGGATCTGAAGCGCATGTTCCAGGTCGTCAGGGTAGTCGCTGACGAACCGGACCTCGTCCCCCGTTCGGGGGTGCACAAAGCTCAGTTCGCGGGCGTGCAGCCACTGTCGGGCCAGGCCGAGACGGGCCGAGAGGGTGGGATCGGCGCCGTAGGTGAGGTCACCCACACAGGGGTGCCGCAGGGTGGAGAAGTGCACCCGGATCTGGTGGGTCCGGCCGGTCTCCAGCCGGACGTCGACCAGACTCGCCGCCGGGAACGCCTCCAGGGTGTCGTAGTGGGTGATGCTCGGCTTGCCGCCGGACACCACAGCCCAGCGGTAGTCGTGCGTGGGGTGCCGGTCGATCGGCGCGTCGACGGTGCCCCGCAGCGGGTCCAGGTGACCCTGCACCACCGCGTGGTAGCCCTTGTCGACCTCGCGGTACTTGAAGGCCCGCTTCAACGCCGTGTACGCCTGCTCGCTCTTGGCCACCACCATGATCCCGGTGGTGCCCACATCGAGCCGGTGCACCACGCCCTGGCGTTCGGCGGCGCCACTGGTGGAGATGCGGTGCCCGATCGCGGCGAGCGCGCCGATCACCGTCGGCCCGGTCCACCCGGGGCTCGGGTGGGCGGCCACCCCGACCGGCTTGTCTACCACGACGATGTCGTCGTCGGCGTAGACGACCCGCAGGCCGGGCACCGCCTGCGGCACCACCGTCGGCGGTGCGACCGGGGCGGGCAGCGTGACGTCCAGCCAGGAGCCGGCCTTGACCTTGTGCGAGTTGGGCCGGGCGGAGCCGTCGACCAGCGCGTCCCCGGCGTCGACCAGGGCCGCGGCGGCGGTGCGGGAGAGCCCGAACAGGCGGGACACGGCCTGGTCCAGGCGCATGCCGTCGAGGCCGTCCGGAACCGGAAGGGAACGGTGGTCGCCGCCAGCGGCGAACGCCGAGGTCATGCCCGCTCCCGCTGCTCGGTGCCCGGCGCGGCGGCGTCCGTCGTGGCCGGGTCGCCGTCGCGCCCCGCCCGCCGGCCGTCACGCTGGCGGCCGGTCAGCTCCAACAGGACGGCCAGCAGCACGCCGCAGACCAGCGAGCTGTCCGCCAGGTTGAACACCGGCCAGACCTGACCGTACGGGTCGAAGAGGCTGATCATGTCGACCACGTGCCCGTGGAACGGGGACGGCGCGCGGAAGATCCGGTCGACGAGGTTGCCCAACGCGCCACCGAGCACCAGGCCGAGCGAGACCGCCCAGGGCAGCGAGCGCAGCCGCAGGGCCATCCAGACGATCCAGCCGACCACACCGATGGTGATCAGTGGGAAGACCCAGGTGTGGTCCGCGCCGATGCTCCAGGCCGCACCGCTGTTGCGGGTCAGGCTCAGGTAGACGAACCCGCCGAGCAGCCGGACCGGCTCCCGGTCGGTCAGCGCGGCCAGCGCGAGGTGCTTGGTGACCAGGTCGGCCAGCAGGGCCACCAGGGCGACCCCGGCGAGAATCGCGACGGCCCGGGGCCGGCGGGTGCCGCCCCCCGGATCGGTGCGGCCGGGTTCGGCGGACGGTACTGCGGTCATGCGCTCCCCATCGACAGTCTTGGCGGTGATCGCTCACCGTCTCATCGCCGCCGGGGAACGGACCTCAGCGCCGCTCCTCCAGCTGCTTGCACGTCACACACAGGGTGGCCGACGGGAAGGCGGCGAGGCGCTCGACCGGGATCGGGTTGCCGCACCGTTCGCACCAGCCGTAACCACCCTCGTCGAGGCGCTCCAGAGCGCGCTCGACCTGCGTGATCCGTTCCAGAATGCTGTTGGCGAGAGAGATCTCCTGCTCCCGCTCGAGCGTCTTGGTGCCCGTGTCGGCCTGGTCGTCCCCGGCCGAGTCGGTCAGCCGATCGCGCTGCAGCTCGGTGATCTCACTCAGCGTCTGATCGTACTCGGCACGAAGCTCGTCCCGCCGCGCCGCCAGCGCCGCCCGGATCTTCTCGGTCTCCGCCGTGCTGCGGGTGGCCTTCGCCACCGGCTTGCGCCCGGCGGTCCTGGTGTCGGATGGCTTCGCCATGGGTCGCTCCCTAGGCCGGGGAACCGCGCGGTCCGCGGCGCCTGGTCAGGGGGCGCCGACAAAGGCGTCCCCTATGGACGAAAAGGGGCGCACGGCGACGATGGCCGCGCACTCCCGAGGTTGGCAAGAATACGGAACGTACAGGCGTCCGACAACGTGCCGCACCGTCGCACCGTCTAACAGCCCCTAGCCCTGCCTAACTGGGGCAAAGGGAACGCTAGCAGATCAATTGGGCACCTCATCTCCGTACTCACCAAACCATCGGGCCAGACGACCCCGCCGACTGACCGCCCGCAACCGCCGTTCCGCCGCGTCCCGCACCCCTGCGGTCGCCACGATCAGCAGACTGTCGCCGGTCTTCAACCGGGTGTCGGGTGCGGGCACGAAGCCCACGCCGTCGCGCAGCACCAGGGTCACCGACGCGCCCAGCGGAAGGCGCAGTTCGTCGACGTGCACCCCGGCCAGTCGTGAGCCCGGTGGCACCTCCACCTGGAGCAGGTCCGCCCGCATCCGCTCCAGCGGCGCGGTCTCCACGTGGATCTCGGCGGCCTCGGCCGGCGCGGTCACCCGCAACCGGCGGGCGAACGGCCCCAACGTCCCGGTCTGCACCAGCGTGAAGATCACCACCAGCACGAAGACCACATCGAAGAGCCGCTCCGCGCCGGGCACCCGCTCGGAGAGCGGAATGGTGGCCAGCACGATCGGCACCGCCCCGCGCAGCCCGGCCCAGGACAGGAACGCCTGTTCCCGAAGCCCGACCCGGAACGGCAACGCCGAGACGGCCACCGACAACGGTCGGGCCAGGAGCACCAGAGCCAGCCCGGCGACCACCGCGGGCAGCACCGCCGCGTCCAGCCGGCCCGGCGAGGCCAGCAACCCGAGCAGCACGAACAACCCGATCTGGGCGAGCCAGGCCAACCCGTCCGCGAAACCGAGAATCGCCTGCCTGTGCGACAGGCGCGCATTGCCCAGCAACACCCCGGCCACGTAGACGGCGAGGAAGCCCGAGGCGTGCAGAACGGCCCCCGCGGCGTACGCCAGCACCGTGATGCCCACCGCGGCGATCGGGTAGAGCCCGGCCGACGGCAGCGCGGCCCGGCGCAGCGCCCAGGTGCCGGCGACGCCAGCGGCAACGCCCACCGCCGCACCGGCGCCCAGCTCGTAACAGACCAGCGCGACCTCGTACCACCACGGGTGCGCGAAACCCCGGTGGGACAGCAGCACCACCAGCAGCACCACCGGGGCGTCGTTCATCCCCGACTCGGCCTCCAGGGTCGCCACCAGCCGGGGCGGCAACCGCAGTCGGCGCAGAGTGGCGAAGACGGCCGCCGCGTCGGTGGACGAGAGCACCGCGCCGTAGAGCAGCGCCAACCGCCAGTCCAGCCCCAGCAGCAGGTGCACGGCCACACCGACCACCACGATGCTGACGACCACGCCGACAGTGGAGAGTGCGGAGGCCAGCCCGAGCACCGGGCGCAGCGTGGTCCACCGGGCGGTGAGCCCGCCCTCCGCGATGATCACGATCAGCGCGCAGAAGCCGAGGGTCCGGGTCAGCTCGACGTCGTCGAAACGGATGCCCAGCCCGCTCTCGCCGATCGCCACGCCCAGAGCCAGGTAGACCAGAAGGCTGGGCACACCGAGCCGGGTGGAGAGTCGCACCGCGCCGACAGCGACCAGCAGCACTGCCGCACCGAGCAGCAGCGCGATGTCCAAACCGGGAGTCACGGCTGCCTTGCCTGGGCTGTCCTCACTCGGCGGATCCGTCGCGCAGACGGCGCAGCACCTCGGGCAGGTCCGGGCCGGGCCGATCGACGAGGAAGAGCTTGTCCCGGCTGGCCGCGCCGGCGCGCAGCGACACGGCGGCCGGCCGGACGCCCAACGCGCCGGCCAACGCCCGCCGGGCGGCCTCGGTGGCCCGCCCGTCGACGGCCGGGTCGTGGACCGCGATCACGAGGGCGGGCCCGTGCGGGCCGTCGAAGCGGCCACCCACCCGGTCCCGGGAGGCGCCGGGCTTCACCCGTACCGCCACTGTGAGCGTGTCCTGCGCGGGCACCGGCGCCGCTTCAGATCGGACGGGCGTCGGCGAGGAGAGCGGTCGCCGGCGCGCAGTGCGCGCACGGGGTGAAACCGAGGTCCACGGCCTCGGCGACCGGCAACGTCTCGGGCTGCCAGCCAATCAGGTGGGGGCAGCCGTCCAGGTGGTAACGGGGGCGGCCGTCGACGACCTCGACAGCGTCGAGCAGTCGGGCCACCCGGGCCGCCTCGGCGGGTGTGATCTGCTGGGCGGCCGGCTCGTCGACCGCCGCGACCGCCGGGTCGAACACGTCGCCGGTCGACGCCGCGAGGGGCGACGCCGGGCTGACCGGCCGGGCCCGCGCGGGCACCTCGTCCGCGGCACTCACCATCGGCGACGCGTCCTCGACGTGCGGCGGGTCGACCGGCGTCACCTCATCAATCGGCGGCGCATGGTCGACCGGCGGCTCGGGTGGTTGCCGCCACCCGGTGCCGCCGGTACCAAACGTCGTGGGCACGTGCTGGACCGGCACCTCCGGCTCGACCAGCGGCGGCCCGTACGCGACACCCGGTGTGGCCTGGCTGGCCGTACGGGGCGCGTGGGGATTCCGCCGGTCGGTCCGGCCGGGATCCGCCATGGCGCGGTTGGCGGCTGCCTGGCGGGCCCCCACCACCAACGCCACGGCGGCCAGCAGACTGGCCGCGATGGAGATGACCAACAAGAAGCTGGAGCCACCGGCCAGGCCGAGCACCAGTAGCACCACCGCGACGAGGATGAGCAGGAGACTTGCGACTATCACGGCTCACCCCCGCCGCGTCGAACCGTCCAGGCCTGGCCGGCGACCGTCACCATTGGCGGACAGCGATCGCCGGCCGGTGCTCAGCGTCCGGCTTCGAGGGCGCCGGAGCGCCCGCCGCCGCCGTACGAACCAGCGAGACCCGCTGCGGCCAGCCCGTTGCCGCCAGCGACCCGGCCGGCTTCGGAGCGGGTCATCTCGGCCTCGAGGCCCTGGCCACGACCGTCGAGGTCACGCAGCTGGCTCTCCAGGTACGCCTTGAGCCGGGTGCGGTACTCGCGCTCGAACTGCTTGAGCTCCTCGATGTGCTTCTGCAGCGCCGTGCGCTTGGCGTCCAGGCCGCCCATGGCCTCCTGGTGCCGCTGGCGGGCGTCCCGCTCGAGGGCGTCAGCCTTGGCGCGCGCCTCCCGGGTCACCTCCTCGGCCTTGCTGCGAGCCTCGGACAACAGCTGGTCGGCCTCGCGGCGAGCGTCGGACACGTGGTCGTCGGCGGTGCGCTGGGCCATCATCAGCACGCGCAGGGCCTGCTGCTCACCGTCACCGGTAACGCCGCCGGCCGGGCCGCCGGTCGAGCGGACCTGCTCCAGCTCGGCCTGCATCGCGCGGGCAGCCTGCTCGGCCGCCGACTTGTCGCGCTGCACCCGGTCCAGTTGGGCCTTGACATCGTTGAGCTCCGCCGCCAGTCGGGCGTCGCCGCCGGGGCCGGCGGGGGCGCCGCCACGGCCGCCGCGCTCCACCTGGGCGCGCAGCTCGTTGTTCTCCTCGATGAGACGGGCGAGCTCGCGCTCGACCTCATCCAGGAAGGCGTCGACCTCCTCCTCGTCATACCCCCGTTTGCCGATCGGCGGCTTTTTGAAGGCGACGTTGTGGACGTCGGCCGGGGTCAGCGGCATCGAAACTCCTCGGGTCAGTTGCGGCCGCGAAAGCGCGTCGGTCATCAGGCAGATGCCCTGATCGACGGCCCTAACACGAACTCCATCAGCACGAACAGGATAACCAGGAGCACAAGGGAGGCCAGGTCGATGCTCACGGTACCAATTCGCAGCGGAGGGATCACACGCCTCAACGCGTTGAGAGGGGGATCAGTGACGCTCCACACGGATTCCAATCCTGCCGATGCTCCACGCCCCGGTTGCCAGCGACGGCCGTACTGCAGGACGGCGCTCAACACGAACCGGGACAGAAGAAGGAGCAGGAAGACATAAAGGATCAGGTACAGCACTTGCAGTAAGATCGACAACACGGTCAGCGACGTCCCTCGGGTCGGGCGGGATCAACTCAGACTGAAAAAGCCGCCCTCAGCGATCTTGGCTTTGTCCTCTGCGGTGACCTGGACGTTAGCCGGTGAGAGCAGGAACACCCGATTGGTCACGCGCTCGATCGTACCGCGCAGGCCGAACGCCAGCCCGGCGGCGAAGTCCACCAGACGGCGGGCATCCGCCTCATCCATCTCGGTGAGATTGATGATCACCGGGACACCGTCGCGGAAGTGCTCACCGATGGTGCGCGCCTCCCGGTAGGTGGTGGGGTGCAGCGTGGTGATCTGGTAACGCTGCTCCTCCTCGGGCAGGGCCCGCTCCCGCGACGTGACCTGCGGCGCGAGGGCCAGGTTGTCCCGAGTGTGGTAGGTCAGCGCACCGGAGGTCTCGCCCGCCGACGACCGGGTGATAGACCGGACGCTGGACCGCTCGATCCGCTCCGGCCGCTCACCGTCGCCGCGCTCGGACTCGCTCAACCGCGCGCTCGACCGCTCGGAGAGTCGGCCCCGCCCGCTGTCGCGCGGCCGGGGAGCCGGCGGCTCCTCGGCGTCGTCCTCGTCGTCGTCGGCGAACTCCTCGGCGTACCGGCTCTGCCGGTACCGCGAGTCGCGGTAGCCACCCTTGTCGTAGCCACCGTCGTCGTAGGCCCGCTCGTCGTCTTCTTCGACCAGACCGAGCCAGACCCCCGCCTTGCGCAGTGCACCCATCCCGCGCCCTTCCGTCCGCCGTGCGGCACGCGCCCCCGTGCCATGTCGCCCGTCGCGAGTGGACAACCATGCCCATCGGACCGGAACAGCAATCCCCCCGGCGCGCGATTCGCGTCGCGCGCCACGACCCCCGACCGGGAGACGCCCGCCCCTAAAACAACACTGATGTAATTTGCTTGTCTCGCGGTCAGGCTACCGCAGCGTGGGACGCATTCCGAGCAACGCGCTACCGACGCGGACATGTGTCGCGCCGTAACGGATCGCTATGTCGAAATCCCCGCTCATACCGGCGGACAGCGCGGTGGCTCCCGGATGGACAGCCCGAAATGCGTCAGCGACCTCCGCGAGCCGGGCGAACGCCCGCTCCGGCTCCCACCCCAGCGGAGCGACAGCCATGAGGCCGACCAGACGCAACCCCGGCGCGTCGGCGACCGCCTCGGCCACCGGCTCCAGACCGGCGGTCGGATCCGCCGAGCCGGGCAGGGCGCCGCCCCGGGCCGCGTCGCCGTCGATGCTCACCTGGACCAGAGCGTCGAGCGGCTCCTGCCGGTCCGCGGTCGCGGTCGTCAACGCCCGGGCCAGCCGGACACTGTCGACGGAGTGCACCACGTCGGCGTAGCGGACCACCGAGCGGGCCTTGTTGCGCTGCAACTGACCGATGAAGTGCCAACGGGGACGCACCCCGGCGGCAGCCACCTCGGCGGCCTTGCCGGCTGCCTCCTGGTCGCGGTTCTCCCCCATGTCGGTCACCCCGAGCCCGGCCAGCGCCAACACATCACTGGCCGGGTAGGTCTTCGTCACCGCGATCATGGTCACCTCGGCACGGTCCCGGCCGGCCTGCGCGCAGGCGTCATCGACCCGGGACCGAACCTGGGCCAGACCGGCCGCGAGTTCGGCGTGCCGATCCGGTCGCACCGTGGCTGAGCTGTCGGTCATCGGCGGTGCTCAGGACCCGTTCTTGAGGAAGTCGGGAACGTCCACGTCGTCGAAGAGCACGCGACGCGGCGACTGGGCCGGAGCCGGGTTGGTGGCCGGCGCAGGCGCCGGGGTGCTCTGCGGTGCCGGCTGGTTGGTGTTGGTCTTGCGGGTCGGTTCGGCCGCCTTGTACGCGGGCGTGCCGCCGTCGAAGCCCGCCGCGATGACAGTCACCCGCACCTCGTCACCGAGCGCGTCGTCGATGACGGCGCCGAAGATGATGTTGGCGTCCGGGTGAGCCGCGTCGGTGACCAGCTGGGCGGCGTCATTGATCTCGAACAGGCCCAGGTCGGAGCCGCCGGCGATGGAGAGCAGCACGCCCCGCGCGCCGTCCATGCTCTGCTCCAGCAGCGGGCTGGAGATGGCCGCCTCGGCCGCCTCGACCGCGCGGTTCTCGCCGCGGGCGCTGCCGATGCCCATCAACGCGCTGCCGGCGCCGCTCATCACGCTCTTGACGTCGGCGAAGTCCAGGTTGATCAGACCCGGGGTGGTGATCAGGTCGGTGATGCCCTGCACACCCGAGAGCAGCACCTGGTCGGCCGTACGGAACGCGTCCATCATGCTGATGTTGCGATCGCCCAGGGCCAGCAGCCGGTCGTTCGGGATGACGATCAGCGTGTCGCACTGGTTGCGGAGCTCGTCTATCCCCGTCTCGGCCTGGACCTGGCGGCGCTTGCCCTCGAAGGAGAACGGCCGGGTCACCACGCCGATGGTCAGCGCGCCGAGCTTGCGGGCGATGTTGGCCACCACGGGCGCGCCGCCGGTGCCGGTGCCGCCGCCCTCGCCGCAGGTCACGAAGACCATGTCGGCGCCCTTGAGCACCTCTTCGATCTCGTCGCGGTGGTCCTCGGCGGCGTTCTTCCCGACGTCCGGGTTGGCCCCGGCCCCCAGGCCGCGGGTCAGCTCCCGACCGACGTCGAGCTTGACGTCGGCGTCGCTCATCAGCAGCGCCTGCGCATCGGTGTTGATCGCGATGAACTCGACGCCCTTGAGCCCAACCTCGATCATCCGGTTGACGGCGTTGACGCCGCCACCCCCGATGCCGACGACCTTGATGACCGCCAGGTAGTTGTGCGGAGGTGTCATCTCCGGTCCTTTCCTTCGAGATTGGCTTCGGCCGACCGGTTACGGCGTGGCCAGACCAGCGGCCGACGACAGCTGTCTCCAACGAGGATCAGGGGTGAACCCTAACCCTCTACTAGAGGCTTACAGTTATGTCAACCACTGAAGCTCTTCGGGGCAACGTAAGCGCCACCGCGCCATGAGCCAAGGACCCGGGCGGCGTGTCGCCGCGCGGAGCGCCACGGGTCACGCCGCGCACGCTCCCAGGTCAACGAAAGGTCACCACATCCGGCGCGCTCACGTCGATCCGGTCGGCGTCCTCGTCGAGCAGCGCGGTGGCCACCCGAGCCTTGTCCGTACCCCGGGTCGCGTCGCCCCAGACCACCGTCCGGTCGCCGCGCAACCGCAGGCTGATCCGGGCCAGCCCCGCCACGTTCACGTCCACCAGCTCCGCGCGCAGCTGCGGCGTCAGCGCGACGAGCACCTCCAGCGCGGCCCGGGTGCCCGGGTCGTCGGCGGCCGGCCGGACCACAGTCACCTGTGGCAGGTCCGCCGGGCGTCGCTCCACCGTCCGGAACGCCACCCCGCTCCGGTCGATCAGGGCGAACACCTCGCCCTGCGGCACCACCGCCACCGCTGTCCGCTCGGTCACCCGCACCACCAGCGCGCCGGGCCAGTCCCGGGAGACCACGGCCCGCTCCACCGCCGGCAGCGCACCGACCCGACGGGCGACGGCGGCCAGGTCCACCCGGGCCAGCGGCACCCCGTCCGGCACCCCTGCCGCGTCGTGCACCTGCACCGGGGTGACCAGGTCGGCACCCTCCACGCGCACCTCCCGCACACCGAACAGCCCGGTGCCGAGCACCGTCCAGGCGACCAGCCCGGCCAGGGCGAGCACGCCGGCGGCCACCGCCCACGGCAGCGCCGCACGCATGCGACGCTGCCGGGCACGGGCCATGAACCGGCGGGTCGAGGGCGGCACCGCGTCGCTGCCCGCCCGGACCAACTGCCACCGCCGGGCCGGACCGCGGCGCGGAGCGCCACCGTCGGCGGCGCTGGTCCGCCCTCGGGCCGGGCCGGGACTCATCCGGCCGTGGGCGCCGAGCCGCCGGGCACGGCAGTGCCACCGAGAGCCGCGCCGTCGCCGCCGGACGTCGCCCCACCCGGCACCGGATCACCGATCGCCGGGGTGGTGGCCACCGGGTCGACGCTCGCTGTCGGTGCCGAGCCGGCCGCACGCTCGCCCAGGGCGGCCAGCAGTTCGTCACCCATCAGCGAGATCGGCGGAGCGCCCATGGTGACCACCACGTCCCCGGAGCGGGCGCGACGGGCCACCTCGATCGGGGCCTGCTCCCACGACTCCACGAAGACCTTGCGGTCGGCGGGCAGATCCACCGCCGCGATCAGTGCCGCCGAGCCCTCGCCGGGCTGACGCAACTCACCCGGCCCGAAGACCTCCAGGAGCACCACCTCGTCGGCGATGGCCAGCGCCTCGGCGATCTCCGCCTGGTTGTCGCGGGTGCGGTACAGCCGGTACGGCTGGAAGACGACGATCAGCCGGCCGTCCCCGGCGACCTCGCGCAACGTCTGGTTCGCCAACGTCATCGAGGTCGGGTGGTAGGCGTACTCGTCGTAGACCAGCACGCCGTCCGCGACACCCTTGCGCTCGAAGCGCCGCCGGACCCCGGGAAAGACCGCCAGCGCGGCCTCCGCCGCCTCCAGCGGCAGTTCCAGCAGGTACGCGGCCAGCACCGCGGCGGCGCTGTTCAGCCCCATGTGACGGCCCGGCACCGGCAGCCGGAACTCGCCCAGCGACCGCCCGTCGATCGCGGCCAGGTAGCGCACCCCACGCGCGGAGGAGACCATCTCGGTCAACCGCAGGTCGGCGTCGGCGGCCTCGCCGTACGTGAACACCTGTCGTCCCTCGGACCGCAGGCTCTCGGCCAACCGCCGACCGCCCGGGTCGTCGACGCAGGTGATGATGAACCCGTCCGGGTCGGTGAGGCGGGCGAACTCCACGAACGCCGCCTCCAGCGTCGCGTAGTCGCCGTAGGTGTTCAGGTGGTCCGCCTCGACGTTCGTGATGATCGAGACGTACGGGCGGTAGATGAGGAACGAGCGGTCGCTCTCGTCCGCCTCGACCACGAAGTGCTCGCCGGTGCCGTGGTGAGCGCCCGAACCGACCTCGGAGATCTCCCCACCGATCACGAAGGACGGGTCCACTCCGGCCTGCTGGAGCACCATCGTCACCATCGAGGTGGTGGTGGTCTTGCCGTGCGTGCCGGCCACGGCCACCGCGCGACGGCCGGTCATCGCCGCGGCGAGCGCCTCCGAGCGGTGCAGCACCCGCAGGCCGCGCCGACGCGCCTCGACCAGCTCCAGGTGGTCCTGGGGAATGGCCGACGAGTAGACGACGGTGTCCACGCCGTCGAGGTTGCTGACCTCGTGACTGAGGTGGATGGTGCCGCCGAGCGCCCGCAGGCCGGCCAGCGACGGCCACTCCCGCAGGTCGCTGCCGGAGACCCGGATACCGCGGGTGAGCAGCAGCCGGGCCACGCCGAGCATGCCCACCCCACCCACTCCGATCAGGTGGACGGCGCCCAGGTCCTCGGCGGTGAGCGTGCCGGCCGGGGTGAACTGCGCGGTCATCGGGCCACCGCCGCCAGCACGAAGGAACGCAGCGCCTCGTCGCCGTCGCGCCGGCCGTAGGACCCGGCGGCGGCACCCATGTTGTAGAGCCGCTGTGGATCACGGATGAGGGGGATGACGGTGCGCTCCAGCCAGTCCGGGGTGAGCTCCGCGTCGTCGACCAGCAGCCCACCGCCGGCCTCCACCACGGGCAGCGCGTTGCGCCGCTGCTCCTGGTTGCTGTGCGGGTACGGCACGTAGATCGTGGGCAGCCCGATCGCGGCCACCTCGGCGACGGTCATCGCCCCGCCCCGGGCCAGCATCAGATCGGCGGCGGCGTAGCCCAGCTCCATCTCGGACAGGTACGGCAGCGTCACGTACGGCACCGGCAGGTCGGTGGGGATCGGCACCGGCTCGTTGCGGGCGCCCATCACGTGCAGCACCTGCACGCCGTTGCGGGCCAGCTCCTTGGCCGCCCCGGAGACCGCCAGGTTGATGGAGCGGGCGCCGGACGAGCCGCCGGACACGAAGAGCACCGGCAGGTCCGGGCGGAGCCCGAAGTGGGCGCGGGCGGCGTTACGCAGCGCGTACCGGTCCAGACCGGCGATGGCGCGGCGCAGCGGCACACCGACGACTGTGGCGTCCCGCAGCGACTCGGCCTGGCTCGGCTGGTTCGGGAAACCGACGGCCACGTTCTTGGTGAACTTCATGCCCAGCTTGTTGGCCACGCCCGGTGGCACGTTCACCTCGTGGATCACCATGGGCAGCTCGCGGCGCCACGCGGCCAGGTAGGCCGGCACCGAGACGTACCCGCCGAAGCCGACGACCACGTCGGCGCGCACCTCGTCGATCACCTTGCCCGCGGCGCGCGCCGCGGTCCACATCCGACCCGGGGTGCGGACCAGGTTCATGTTGACCGACCGGGGCAGCTGGTACGCCGGGATCTGCCGCAGGTCGTAGCCCTGTGGCGGGATCAGGTCGTTCTCCATGCCCCGTGGTGTGCCGAGGCAGGTGATCCGGACGCCCGGGTCGTGTCGGCGCAGGCAGTCGGCGAAGGCGAGCAGCGGGTAGACGTGCCCCCCGGTGCCACCTCCCGCGAGCACCACCGAACGCAGCGGACCCATCAGCGTCTCCTCTCGCTCGCCGTACCACTGCGGCTTCGGTCCTGTCGGACCCCGCGCGGCGCGGCCTGATCGTCATGGCGCCGCTCGCGGGACCGGGGTACGGACCCTCGGCCAGCGGGCGGCGTCGCCGGTCGGCGACGCCGGCCGGGAAGCGGCGGCAACGGGGCCCAGAGTAGTCGGACCCACCGGGCCGGCGGACGGGCATGCAGTGCTCTGGCCGCATCGGGTTCGGCGCGGGCGAAGGACGCCAGCATGCCGATGCCGGCCAACGTCACCACCAGGGCACTTCCACCGTCGGAGATGAACGGCAACGGCAGACCGGTGATCGGCAGCAGCCCCACCACCCCACCGATGTTGATCACGGCCTGGCTGACCAGCCAGGTGGTCACGGCGGTGGCGGCGAGCCGGCGGAACGGGTCGTCGACCCGCCGGGCGATCCGGAAACCGGTGTACGCGAGGACCGCGAAGAGGCTGAGCACCACGACGCACCCGATCACGCCCAGTTCCTCGGCGATGATCGCGAAGATGAAGTCGTTGTGCGCCTCGGGGAGCCAGTCCCACTTCAGGCTGCCCTTGCCGAGGCCGACACCGAACCAGCCACCGTGCTCGATGGCCAGCCGTCCCTGGTAGAACTGGAGGCAGTCGCCGAGCTTGCAGGTTTCCGGGTCCGGTGGATTGAAGAACATGGCCAGCCGGGCGAAGCGGTAGTTGTCCGCGCCGCTCTCGCCGGAGCCGGCACCCAGTGAGGCCACCGCGACGAGCAGGCCGATCCCGACAAGACCGGCTGTGGCCAGGGCCCCGAAGACCCGCATCCGCACCCCGGCGGCCCAGAGCAGGCCCACCACCAGGGCCAGCAGACAGAGCATCGTGCCCGTGTCGTTGTAGCCGACCAGGACGAAGAGCAGGCCCATCACCGGGAAGAGCGGGGTGGCAAGCTCCCGCCACCACCCCAGCGCGGCACCCTTGCGGGCGATCAGGTGCGCACCCCAGAGCACGAGCGCGAACTTGGCCAACTCGGAGGGTTGTAGCTGAATACCGCCGATGAACAGCCAGTTCAGCCGCGCCTCGATCGGGCCAATCTGCCCTGATTTCTGGTGGGTCAGCCGCGCGTAGGCGAGCAGCAGGTTGAGCAGCAGCAACAGCCCGATCGAGGTGAACAGCAGCGGCTTGCCCAGCGAGCGGTAGGTGCTGGCCGGCAGGCGCTGGCAGACCCAGAACGCGCCGATGCCGATCACCGCGAAGATGGCCTGCTTGGTCACCGAGGCGGAGGCGTTGCCGTCCTCGGCGTAGTCCTTCACGCTTGTCGCCGAGAAGACCATGGTCAGCCCGATCAGCAGCAGCAGGCCGGCGCAGGACAGCAGCAGGTAGTAGGAGGTCAGCGGCCGGCCCAGCAGGCCGCGCAGCGCGGCGAGCCCGCCGGCCGCGTCGAACCCGCGCGGCAGTGTCGCCGCTACGGCCTCCGGCCCGCGCCCCGCCGCCCCGGGCTCCCGTGCCCCGGGTCCGGGTTCGCGGGCCGCCGCGCCGCGCTCCGGACCGCGCGCCCCGGCAGCCACCGGCGTACGCGCCGCGCTCGGCGACCGTCGCGGTCGTCCGACAGTCTCATCCTCGGTGCCGATTTCCTCCCCCACCCCGACATCATCACCGCTGAACACGCCCCACCGCCCCACAACGCCTCACCGGGCGTGTCGAACCCGTCCCCACGCCGCCCGCCCGCGTCGATCTTGCACTTTGTGCAGCGGCAAAACACCCATATGAGGACGTTCCGCCAGCCGAAAGTGCAAGATCGACGGGATGAGGGGGTTGGGGCGCGGGGCTTCGGCCCGCGGGTCAGGTCATGTTGGCGAGGAACTCGCTGTAGAACAGGCCCAGGGCGATGGCCACACCGATGCCGGCGATGATCCAGAAGCGCACCACGATGTTGACCTCGCTCCAGCCGGCCAACTCGAAGTGGTGCTGGAGCGGGGACATTCGGAACACCCGTTTACCGGTGGTCTTGAAGGAGATGATCTGGATCACTACGGACATCGTGATGATCACGAAGAGCCCGCCGATGATCGGCAGCAGCAGGATGGTGCGGGTGGACATCGCCATGCCGGCGATCAGACCGCCCAGCCCCAGCGCCCCGGTGTCGCCCATGAAGATCCGCGCCGGGGAGGTGTTCCACCAGAGGAAGCCCACACAGGCTCCCGCCGCCGCCCCGGCGATCAACGCGATCTCCAACGGGTCGCGCACCTCGTAGCAGTACGGCTGGGTGTAGTTCGGGTCGGCGCACCAGTGCCGGTACTGCCAGAACGCGATCAGCGCGTACGCGGCGAGCACCATCACCGACGCGCCGGTGGCCAGGCCGTCCAGGCCGTCGGTGAGGTTGACGCCGTTCGTCGCGGCCATCACCACGAAGATGAAGATGATCACCGCGCCGACCTTGCTGACCTCCAGGAAGTCGATGTCCCGGATGAAGCTCAGCGTGGTGCTGCCCACCGTCTCGGTGTTTGTCGCCAGGCCCGAACCGTTTGTCATAGTGCTCGGGAACCACAGCGCGATCACCCCGAAGACCGCACCGACCAGGATCTGCCCGAGCAACTTGCCGCGCTTGTTCAGCCCGGCGCTGTTGCGCTTGCGCACCTTGAGGAAGTCGTCGAGGAAACCCACAGCGCCGGAGAAGACCATCAGCCCCAGCAGCACCAGCGCGGTGATGGTCGGCTCCACCTGGGCGATCTGCTGATCGGGCAGGGTGGTCAGGGCGAGGTGCCCGGCCACGTACGCGATCACAGTGGCCAGGATGAAGACCACGCCACCCATCGTGGGCGTGCCCTTCTTGCCCTGGTGCATGGCGGGGCCGTCCGACCGGATCGGCTGACCGGCCTTGAGCCGGGTGAACACCTTGATCGCGATCGGGGTGCAGAAGAGCGAGACGAGGAAGGCCACCCCGATGGCGACGATGACCGCCCTCATCGGGTCGGCTCCCCACCGGCGTCGGCGCGCAGTGCGTCGGCC
>NZ_JBEYSL010000084.1:0-17507 GCF_040642735.1 Micromonospora sp. NPDC047753
GGCCCACCAGCGGCGAACTCGTGGGCGTGCCCACCACGACCGCGCCGTCCGGGACCGTGCCACCGGCGACCGTCGCGACGGGCGTCGGCTGACCGCATCGGAGCCAGGGCGCGGCCGCCGCGCAGGCGCAGCGCGAGGTGGCCGTCGGCCACCTCCCGGGCTCCCAGCACTCCGAGGTACGGGACGCGGCGGCGGGCCGCGTCCCGTACCCGGGCGCCCAGCGAGCCGGCGGCGTCGACCTCGACCCGCAGGCCGGCGTCGCGAGCCCGTCGGGCCAGGTCGGCCGCCGCGTCGGCCTGGCCGTCGTCGACGGGCAGCAGCACCAACTGGACGGGCGCGTACCAGGCGGGAAAGGCCCCCTCGTGCACCTCGATGAGGTACGCGAACAGCCGCTCCATGCTGCCGACCAGGCTGCGGTGCACCATCACCGGGCGACGCCGGCTGCCGTCCGAGTCGGTGTACGACAGGTCGAACCGTTCCGGCTTGTCGAAGTCCAGTTGAACGGTGGAGATGGTCGACTCCCGGCCGGCGGCGTCGACGATCTGGATGTCGATCTTCGGACCGTAGAAGGCAGCCTCCCCCGGTGCCTCGACGTACTCCATCCCGGCCAGCGCCTCCCGAAGCAACTCCTCGGCGCGAACCCACTGGGCGTCGTCGCCGACGTACTTCTCGCCCGGCCCGCGCAGCGACAGCCGGAACCCGGCCGGCCGGACACCGAGCGCGGCGTGCGCGGCACGGATCAGCCCGAGGATCTCGACGACCTCCGCGCCGACCTGCTCGGGGGCACAGAAGGTGTGCGCGTCGTTGAGCGAGATGGCGCGTACCCGGGACAGCCCGCCGAGCACACCGGAGCGCTCCGAGCGGTACATCCCGCCCAGCTCCGCGATCCGCAACGGCAACTCCCGGTAGGAACGGCCCCGCGCCCGGAAGACCAGCGCGTGGTGCGGGCAGAGCGCCGGCCGGAGCACGAACTCGTCGTCCGCGCTCAGCCGCATCGGCGGGAACATGTCGTCGGCGAAGTAGCCGAGATGGCCGGAGAGTTCGAAGAGTTCCCGCTTGCCCAGCGGCGGCGAGTAGACGTGCTGGTGGCCGGAGCGGCGCTCCAACTCCCGGACGTACTCCTCGACGGCATGCCGGGCGGCGGCACCGGCCGGCAGCCAGATCGGCAGGCCGGCGCCGGCCAGCGGGTCGGAGACGAAGAGGTCCAGCTCACGGCCGAGCCTACGGTGGTCGATCATGTCGGGCTCCTGGATCGGGTACGACCCGGAGGCGACCTGAGCTCCGTTCGGCGCGCTGCCCTCGGGGCGGATCGCCCCGGGGCCTGGTCGACTGTGGTTACGTCAGAGCGGCGCGCCGGGGACACCCGGCGTCGTGGTCATCACTACCGCGCTGCGCATGTGGCGACCGTACCCGCGCGACCACCGGGGATGCACCCGGATTTCGCGGCGGAGGGGTGGGCCGCCGGCGCGGGACCCGCCGGCGGCCCTGGCGGCCGAATCGTCAGGAACGGGGGACCCGACGGGCGTGGCCGCGCCGACAACGGTACGCCGACGAACGGCGTTCTGCCGCCCGCCTCGAACGGGTGGAACAGCCCCCGAAACCGTCACCCGGCACCGATCGGCCTCGTTATAGCTGGGTGGCCCAGTCGTGTCGACGGTCACGACGGGCCGGGGCCGTCCACCGTGACGCCGGACACGACGTCAGGCTCAAGACACCCAATCGGCCGCATTCGGCGAGGTGGCAGGCGTGCCCGAACTTCTGACTGACGTCGCGTCGCCGACGTGGGCGTACCTCGTGCTGCTCGCGCTGCTGATCGCGGACGCCTTCGTGCCGGTGATCCCCACCCAGATCGTCATGATCACCAGTGGTGCGCTCACCGTCTACGGCGGGCTCAGCCTGCCGGTCACCATCGCCGTCGGCGCGCTCGGCGTATTCGCCGGCGACCTGGCCTGCTACCTGTTGGGGCGCAGCGCACCGGATCGGCGGCCACCCCGGCACGCCGAGCTGAGCCGCGCCCGCCGGGTGGCCAGCCGGGTCACCCAGGGGCTGCGACAACCTGGGCCGCTGGTCATCCTGCTCTGCCGGTTCGTACCCGGCGGGCGGATGGCGGCCTGCTTCTCGGCCGGGCGCAGCCGCTACCCGTACCGCCTGTTCGTCATCTACGAGGCCGTCGCCGCGCTGGGCTGGGCCACCTACGGCGCGCTGGTCGGGCACCTGGGCGGCACCGCCCTGACCGAGTCGGCCTGGCGGCTGGCCATCATCGCCACCGCAGCGGCCGCCGGCTTCGCCGCCGCCGGATGGGCGATGACAGTGGTCAGCGCCCGCCACGCCCGCGCCGCCGCCGCAGTCGCCGCGGTCGACGTCCCCATCGACTGAGTGTCGTTGGATCTGCGGGGTATAAGCTGCACTTATATTGGCAGCATGTGGGACGTCAAACTTCATCCTGAGGTCGAGGAGTGGCATCTTCCACCATGTGAAGGAGCTGCGACCTGGGTCGACTGGCTCCACGGAGGTCCGCATGATCTTCGCTTTTGATCCCGTTCGAGAAGCTGTTTTTCTGGTCGCTGGCGACAAGTCGGGCCAGTGGCAGACTTGGTACAAGACGGCGGTCCCGTTGGTGGACGACCGGTTTCAGGAGCACCTCTCCAGGCTGAGGGAAACACAGAGATGACCGATGGAGCTGACTGGCAGGACGTCAAGGCGAAGGCCCGCGCGCTCGATCCATCCTGGGCAGATCCGGACAGGATCTCCCGGCGCGCTCAACACCGTGAGCAGATGTTGGCAGCGGTCAGTGGGGCGCAGCTGGCGGAGATCCGCAAGCACCTGGGTATGACTCAGGTGCAACTGGCCGAGGCGGCAGGGCTGACGCAGGCGAGGATCAGCCAGATCGAGAATGGCGAGCACACCAGCCTGGAATCACTCCGCGCCTACGTCACCGGCCTGGGTGGTCATCTCGACGTCGTCGCCCGCATTGGGAACATCCAGCTGAACGTCGCCTGACCTGGCGTAGGTCGTCGCGACCATCGGAAGTTCACGGATGCGCATAAGCACGTGACGGCCACCTGCCGGAAGGCCTCTAGGGGTGGTCCCGGGGGACTATTTCGGTGGCTGTCCCGGATTCGGCTGGGGTGTGTGCGGCGACAGGCTGAGGCATGCCTGTTACCCGGAGTACCGGCCTGCTGGCCCTGGGCGGGATCGCCCTGGCGGCGCTGCTCACAGTGATCGGCCACCTCGAAGTCAACGACGACCTCAACCCGTGGGCGTTGACCATCAGCGACTTCGCTGTCTCCGACCGCGGCGGCGTCATCGACATCGCCATGGTGGTGCTCGCGCTCGCCACCGTGGCGTTGCTGTACGGACTTCGCCGCGCCAGCCCACCCCGACCGCGCTCCGGTCGAACGGCAGAGCTGCTGCTCGGCGCGTGGGTGGGTGGGCTGCTGCTGGCCGCCGTGGTGCCGACGAACGAGCCGGGCACCGCCATGACCACCGCCGCCTACCTGCACCGGTACGCGTCGGTGATCGCCTTCCTGGCGTTGCCGGTGGCCGGTTGGTTGCTCGCCCGCCGACCCGACCTGACGCCCGCCGCCCGGACGCTACGCGCCCTGGTCCTGTTGAGCCTGGCCCTGGCGGCGGCGATGATCTGGTCCGCCTACCCCGGCGACCGGATGCTCATCGGCCTGGCCGAACGCCTCCTGATCCTCGCCGAGGTGGCGGTCCTGGTGACGGTGGCGACGAGCCTGACCCGGCCCGCACGCGTCGATCGGGTTACTCCAGCTCGTGCAGCATGAGCTGACGGGCCGCCTCGGTGATGGAGCCGGACAGGCTCGGGTAGATGGTGATGGTCTGGGCCAGCTCATTGACAGTGAGGTTGTTCTCCACAGCCATCGTGATGGGCAGGATCAGCTCGCTGGCCTTCGGCGCGACCACCACACCGCCGATCACCTGACCGCTGGCGGGACGGCAGAACAGCTTCACGAAACCGTCGGAGAGGTCGTCCATCTTGGCCCGGGCGTTGCCGGACAACGGCAGCATCACCTGCCGGGCCGGCACCTTGCCCGCGTCGACCTCGTCCTGCGAGACACCCACGGTGGCCAGCTCCGGGTCGGTGAAGACGTTCGCCGCGACGGTACGCAGCCGCAGCGGGCGGACCGCCTCACCGAGCGCGTGCCACATGGCGATCCGGCCCTGCATGGCGGCGACACTGGCCAGCAGCAGCACGCCCGTGCAGTCGCCGGCGGCGTAGATGCCGGGCACGTTGGTCCGGGAAGCCCGGTCGACGGTCAGGTAACCGCCCCGGCCCAGCTCCACCCCGTACTCGGTCAGACCCAGGTTGGCGGTGTTCGGGATCGAACCGACGGTGATCAGCGCGTGTGAGCCGGTCACCTTGCGGCCGTCGGAGAGCTCCACCTCGACACCGTCGGCGGTACGCCGGACCGCGTCGGCCCGGGAGTTGTTGAGGATCTCCATACCCCGGTTGCGGAACACCCGCTCGATGGCGGAGGCGGCGTCGGCGTCCTCGTGCGGCATCACCCGGTCCCGGCTGGAGACCAGGGTCACCTCGACCCCCATCGCCAGGTACGCGCTGGCGAACTCCGCGCCGGTCACGCCGGACCCGACCACGATCAGGTGCTCGGGCAGCTCCGGCAGGTCGTACACCTGTCGCCAGGTCAGGATGCGCTCACCGTCCGGTACGGCGGTGGGCAGCTGACGGGGCGTCGAGCCGGTGGCCACCAGCACGGTGGACGCGTCGATCGAGTATTCCTCGCCGCCGTCGGCGGGGGTGACGACGACCCGGTGGGTGTGCCCGAGAGAGTCCTCGCCGAGCCGGGCGGTGCCGGCCACGAAGGTGACTCCCGCCTTCAGCAGCTTGGCGTGGATGTCCGCGGACTGCGCCAGGGCCAGCCGCTTGACCCGCCCGTGCACCGCGCGCGCGTCGACGGTGACCGCCTCCAGGCCGTCCGAGTGCACCCCGAACTCCTCGGTGTCGCGGTAGCCGGTGACCACCCCCGAGCTGGCGATGAAGGTCTTCGACGGTACGCAGTCGGAGAGCACGCAGGCACCACCCGCACCGTCGGCCTCCACCACTGTGACATCGGCGTCCAGCTGGGCGGCGACCAGTGCCGCCTCGTACCCGGCCGGCCCTCCGCCGATGATCACGATCCGGCTCACAGCGTTCGCCCTTCGTCCATGCTCACAGTGACTTTCTTCTCCCGAGCGCATTCGACACGCACTGTCGTATTCTCCCCCACCCGTCGGCCGGGCTATCGTCATCGCCGTGCGTCATCACGCCGCCTACGGCTCAAATCTCGATCCCGCCCGGATGCGCGCCTACTGTCCGCATTCGCCGATGGTCGGCACCGGCTGGCTGGAGGGCTGGCGGCTGACCTTCGCCGGGGCGGACATGATCGGCTGGGAGGGCGCGGTGAGCACCCTCGTCGAATCTCCCGGCGACCGGGTCTTCGTGGCGCTCTACGACATCCACCCCTACGACGCGGGCCAACTCGACGAACTCGAGGGGGTGACCGCCGGCACGTACCGCAAGCTGCACGTCCGGGTCTCCACCCTCGACGGCGACGTGACCGCCTGGATCTACGTCTTCAACGGGTACGAGGGTGGCCTGCCGACCTCCTGGTACCTGTCGGAGATCGCGAACGCCGCCGAGAAGGCGGGCGCCCCGGACGACTACGTCACCGAGCTGCGGGCCCGCCCCACCGGCACCGCCTCGGCGTAGCAGCGCGTATCGCACGCCCCCAGTGTGCTACCGCCGTCGAGCGGAGCGCCGGTCGGGCCGGACCGGGGTCGTCAATCACACACCGGCCGCCGGCACGGAAAGTTCGTACATGTCGGTCCACTGGGTCTCCCGCAGGCCCACCGACCGGTACAGCGACAGCGGGGCGGTCGGGTTGGTGAGGTCGACGCCCAGGCCGACCGCACGCCGCCCCTTCTCGGCGTAGCGGGCGAAGGCGCGGCGCAGCAACGCCGCACCCACACCCCGGCGACGGTACGCGGACCGCACCGACAGACTCTTCACCCAGCCCGACTGCTGGTCGAGCGCCTGGTCCGAGGACTGCAACGCGCCGACCGGCACCCCGTCCACCTCGGCGACGAACCACTCGTCCCAGGCGGTCAGGTCGCCGATCCGGGCCCGCCACCGCTCGTACGACAGCGGCTCGTGGTCCGGGGTGTCGCCGAAGGCGTCCTCGTAGATCCGGTGGAACTCCACCAGATCGGTCTCGTCGTCCGGGCGGACCGGCCGCACCGTCACCGCCGACGGCCCGGTCGGCTCGTCGGGCAGGTCGTCCAGCGGCCGGCTCATCCGGACGTACCGCTTGACGAGGGCGAACCCGAGCCCGCGCAGGGCGTGTTCCCAGTCACGTTCCGGCGCGAAGACCGCGCAGCGGACGGTGAGTGACGGCAGCCCCCGCTCGGCGGCGCGCTCGGCGACGCGGTCCAGTTGGCGCAGCAGCAACGGCGCGCGGACGGCGGCGGCCCGTACCGGATCGACGTAGACCTCCACGAACTCCCGGCCCACCCCGGTCGGGTTGTCCACCGTCGCCCAGCCGACAACGGTGTCGTCGGGGTCGATGGCCAGCCAGGAGTCCCGGATCGGGTCGAAGTGGGGGGCGGTCAGCGACGCCGCGACGTCCTCGGCGTCGAAGTCGGGATGACCGATGGCGAAGGTGTCGGCGGCGTGCACCACCGCGAGGATCGCCGGCACGTCGTCGAGGGTGGGTCGGCGCGTCGTCCAACCAGCGGGAAGGGTCACGGCAGGACATCCTGGCAGCCGATCCGCTCCGACGCCGCCCATTTTTCCGGCCGACGGGAGGCTCAGCCGAGGTCGACCCGGGTACGGTGCAGCAACTCCACCAACTCCGCGCCGTCGGCGGGCCCGAGGGCCGTGAACGCCGGCGCGGCCAGTCGGTTGGTCACCGCCTCCGCCCAGAGCCGGCGGCGCACCAACGGCCCGATCGGCGGGTACGGCGGCGGCCAGCCACAGGCCACCGCCCCGGCCTCGCCCTCCGGCCCGGACAGCACGGCCTCCAGCGGGGTCATCCCGGCCGCGCGTACCGCCAGCAGGTAGGCGCCGGTGAAGTGTTCCCGGAGCAGCCGCAGCCCGGCGGCGCTGCGAGCCCCGGGTGAGAGATCCGGAAGCGGCATGGCCCGCCACGCGGCGAAGAGCGGCATCCCACTGGCCTCCGCCGCCACCACCGCCCGCTCGACGAGCGCCGACAGGCGCTCGGTGCCGGGCAGCGGGCCGAGCTGCTGCGCCCCCCACCGGCAGCACTCGGCGAGGCTCGCGGCGGCCACCTCGAACGGCGGAACGACCCGGGCGGCGGCGTCCCAACCATCGGCGACCGCGTCCGGGGCGATGAACCCGAGGGAGGCGGCGGCCGTCTCGGCCCGGACACCGCCGAGCGCGCCGGCCCGGCCGCTGATGTAGAAGGCCCAGCCGGAGATGCCGAGCAGTCGGGCCCGGCGCAACGTGGTCGGGTCTCGACTGAAAGCGTCGCCCAGGTCGAGCACGACAGGCTTACTGGCGGCCGCGACCTGCTCCGGAGTCACCGCGCCGCCCCGCTCGGGCAACCCGGCCCGGCGACCACGACCACGCCCCGACCCGGGGCCACTCGCCGTGTAGGGCGCGCACACTCGTCGTCGTCCATCGATGCTCAGTCTGCCGCGCCATTGCCCGCGTCCGCATCCCCCTCTTCGGCCGCCAGTGCCTCGACCGCCGCCTCGACCTCACCGGCACGCCGCCGGGCCACGGTGACCGCCCGCTCGGCGGCACGCCGGGCGAGCTTGGCCCGGCTGAGATCCTGCTCGGCGACCGCGCGCCGCCGCTCCAGCTCGGCCAACTCGGCCTCAAGGCGATCGAGTACGGCCACACCGTCGCGCTCCTGCCCGGTCGCCTCGGTCAGCTCGGTCTCCGCCCGCTCCTGGTCGGCCTGGGCCTTCGCCAACTCCCGGTCCAGGGCGCGGCGCTGCCGGGCCCGCTCGGCTCGGGCCGCTCGCTGTGCGGCCCGTTCGGCCTGCTCGGCACGCTCGGCCGCCCGGTCCGTACGCGGTGCCGCCTCGGGACGGCCCCGTTGGGGGCCGGGTCGGCGGGCCGGGCGTTCCTCCTCGCGCTCCTCGTCATCGTCGGTGACCAGTCGCAGTTGCGGCCGGGGCACCTCGCCGAAGCCGGCGTAGCTGGCCGCCCGCAGCAGGCGGCCCGCCCGCACCTGCTCGGCGACCTCGACGTCGGAGAACGCCGCGTTCAGCGTCGCCTCCACCTCGGCCAGGGGCAGCCGGCTCGCCGGTGGCGCGTCCGGCTCGGCCGCGGCGAGCTTGCGAACCTCGGCGACCAGGGCGCCGACCACCGCCCGGCGTTGCGCTGACAGCTCCCGCAGTCGGGGCCCCCGCAACTCCCGCTGGGCGACTCGCAGGGCGTCGGCGAGCTGCACCAGATCGGCGACCAGCTCCGGGCGTCCGATGGCGAGCAGGTTCACCAACCAGGCGGCCACCGTCGGGCGACGCAGCCGGGCCAGTTGCCGGGCGGTGGCCGCGTCGCCGGCCCGGCGGGCCTCGGCCACAGCGAGGTCCCGGGCGGCCACGAACCGGTCCGGTGGGGTGCGGTAGAGCTGCTGCACCAGCTCCGCGGAGAGGCCGGGCATCGGGTCAGACGTCCACCCGGCTACCGGGCTCCAGTCGCTGGTACTCGGTGCCGGACAGCGCTGTGTACTGCCTGTCGAGCACGCCCAGCCCCTTGTCGTTGAGCAACGCGTCGTGCAGGGCGTACGCGCGCCGTGGCGCGACCGCGCGGATGAAGTCGACCACCTCGGAAAACTTCGACCAGGGGGCGTGGATCGGCGCGAAGAGCGTGTCGACGGGGGTCTCGTCGGGCACGACCAGGGAGTCGCCCGGGTGGTAGACCACGTCGTTGATCAGGTAACCGAGGTTGTCGACCACCGGGATGTCGGGGTGGATCACGGCGTGCCGCCCCCCGTACGCGCGCACGGCGACCCCGGCGGCGGTGAACGACTCACCGACGCTGACCGGGCGCAGCACGTCGGCCGCGTCGCCCAGGGCCTCGCCGAGCGAGGCGGGCCCGTGGATCGGGAACGGCTGTCGGTCGAGTTGGAGGCGCACCGCTGCCAGATCGAGGTGGTCGGGGTGTTCGTGGGTGATCAGCACCGCGTCCGCACCGTCCAGCGCCGCCGCTGGGTCGCTGAACACCCCGGGATCGACGACGAGCACTCCCCCGTCGTGTTCCACCCGAAGGCAGGAATGGGCGTACTTGGTGAGCCGCATCGTGACTCCTCGATTATCGAATCGTGACGTCCTCAGCGCAGTCTGCCGGAACCAGCCGGTGTGCGCGTCGCGTCCGAGCTATCGCCACACCGGTTGACGACGATGGGAGCGGGGATGGACGGACAGGCGGGACGACACCGCAGTGCGCTGCTGGCGGCGACGACACTGGCGGCGGCCCTGGCGCTGACGGGGTGCGGTGCCGGCGACAGCGGGGCGCAGGACAGCGCGGGCACGGCGGCCGAGGCGCCAGCCGCCAACGGCGGTGAGGTGAACCGGGACGCCGCCGCGGGCGCACCGGAGGGGGCCGGCGCGGGCGCACCCGACCTACGGGTCGACCAGCGGGCGATCATCTACACCGGAAAGATGCGGGTGCAGGTGGACGATGTGGACTCTGCCGCCCGCGAGGCCACCGCCGCGGCCGGTCGGGCCGGCGGCTTCGTCGGCGGCGACCAGCGGCACAGCGCCGACGCCGACGCGGTGGCGGAGTTGGAGTTGCGGGTGCCGGCGGCGAAGTTCACCGGCGTGGTGGAGGAGATCGCGAAGCTCGGTCGGCAGCAGAGCCGGGAGATCAACACTCAGGACGTCACCGAGGAGACTGTCGACCTGGAGGCCCGGATCACCAGTCAGCGGGCCCGGGTGGAGAGCGCCCGCCGGTTGCTGTCCCGGGCCACCTCGATCACCGACCTGGTGTCGCTGGAGAACGAGTTGGGTCGACGGGAGGCCGACCTGGCCTCGCTGGAAGCCAAGAAGCGACGCCTGGCCGACCTGACCGCCCTCTCCACGATCACCGTGTCGCTGGCCGGGCCGGCGGCGAAGGACACCGAGGAGAAGGCCGAGACCGGCTTCCTGGTCGGACTCAGGGGCGGCTGGAAGGCGTTCGTCGTCTCGATGACCGTCCTGCTCACGGTGCTGGGCGCACTGCTGCCGTGGCTGGTGGCGCTGGGCGTACCGCTGGTGGCGCTGCTGGTGGTGCTGCGCCGACGGCGCAAGCCCTCGGCTCCGGTCGCGCCGGTCAGCGCGCCGCCGCCAGTGCCCGCAACGCGGTCTGCACCATGACGCGGACGCCGACCGCGATGGACCGCTCGTCCACGTCGAAGCTCGCCCGGTGCAGGTCGACGTTGGGGCCGGCGCGACCCACGCCGAGCCGGGCGAGGGCACCGGGGACGTACTCCAGGTACCAGGAGAAGTCCTCGCCGCCCATGCTCTGCGGTGTCTCGGCGATCCCGTCCGGACCGAGGGCGGCGGCGGTGGCGGCGGTCAGCACCTGGATGGCGCGGGCGTCGTTGCACACCGGCGGCCGGCCGCGCAGGTATTCCAGGTCGACAGTGGCACCGGTCGGCGCGATCACGTCCCGCACCACCTGAGCGACGATCTTGGGAGCCTTCTCCCAGGTGTCGCGATCCATCACCCGGAGGGTGCCGGACGCGCTCGCCTCGGACGGGATGACGTTGTAGCGGGTGCCGGCCGAGGCGTGGCCGAAGACCAGCAGCAGGCCGCTGTTGGCCGGCACCCGGCGACTGACCAGGGCCGGCACCTCGGTGATCAGCCGACCGAGCGCGTCGACCATGTCGACGGTCAGGTGCGGGCGGGCGGTGTGCCCGCCCGGGCCGGAGAGTCGGACGGTCACGTTGTCGGCGGCCGCGGTGATCGGGCCGACCCGCAGGCCGACCTGGCCCACCGGCAGGTTCGGGTCGCAGTGCAGCGCGAAGATCTGCACCACGTCGTCCAGGCCGCCGGCCTCGATGACCTCCAGCGAACCGCAGGGCAGGATCTCCTCGGCCGGCTGGAAGATGAGCCGGACCCGACCGTCCAGCTCACCGAGGTCGGCGAGTTGGGCCAGCAGCATGCCGACGCCGAGCAGGACCGAGGTGTGCACGTCGTGCCCGCAGGCGTGGCAGACGCCCTCCACGGTCGACCGGTACGGGACGTCCTTGGGGTCGTCCAGCGGCAGCGCGTCGATGTCGGCGCGCAGCGCCACGACCGGGCCGTCCGGCCTGCCGTTGACGTCGCAGATCACGCCGTTGCCCTTGGGCAGCAGGCGCGGGCTCAGCCCGGCCAGCGACAACTCCCGGGCGATCAGCGCGGCCGTCTCGAACTCGTTGCCGGAAAGCTCAGGGTGCGAGTGGAGGTGACGGCGCGTAGCGATCAGCCCCGGTACCCGGAGCGCGAGAAGGTGGTCCAGCTCGCGGGGCAGGGGCTCGGATCCCGGTGGCGTCTCCGGCCAGGACGACGCCAGCTGGCCACTCGTGGGCAGCGTCAACGCACTCGTCACGTCGAATTCTCGATCACTAGAAATGGATGGATCATCGGGGACAGCAGACAGCCTAGACCTCCGACGGTGACGCTGCGCAACCTCGTTACGGTAATGATCGGACCGCGCAGAGTCACGTATGCCCTGCTGGGGCCGCTCGTCAAGGTGAGGGACAGCAGGTAGATCACGGTCGAATGCCGTCATCAGCCCCTCACCTCCTACAACGCGTAACCGATCGCTGCGGTTCCGAATCCCAGTCGACAGTCGGAGACCCGTTGCCAAATTGTCGCATTAGTCGGTGTGATGAACTGACACTCCGACAATTAGCCGACCACACAGCGCAACGAGCCGGATAAGGACGCTCACACGCACCCACCCGCCGTGGGCGCACAGGGTGTGCGTCCCGGCTCAACCGACCGAATACCCGCTGAGAGCGCCGGACACACCGCGCCCCGATGCCGCAGTCGCGGCTCGCCCCGATGCCGCAGTCGCGGCTCGCCCCGATGCCGCAGTCGCGGCTCGCCCCGAGGCCGCAGTCACGGCTGGACGCTCAGAATCGGTCGGTGGGGCGGTACAACCCCCACACCTCACGCAACGTCCCGCAGACCTCACCCACTGTCGCCCGAGCCCGCAGTGCCTCCTTCATCGGGTACAACACGTTCTCCGTACCCTCGGCGGCGGCCCGAAGATCGGCGAGCGCCCGTGCCACCGCGTCGGCGTCCCGCTCGGAGCGCAACCGGGCCAACCGGTCGGCCTGGGCCGCCTCGATCGTCGGGTCGACCCGCAACGGCTCGTACGGCTCCTCCTCGTCCACCGTGAACCGGTTGAGCCCGACCACCACCCGCTCCCCCGAGTCGATCTCCTGGGCGATCCGGTACGCGGACTGCTCGATCTCCCGCTTCTGGAACCCGGCCTCGATCGCGTCCACCGCCGAGCCGTGGTCGGCCACCCGCTCCATCAACTCGACGGCGGCGGCCTCGATCTCGGCGGTCATCGCCTCCACCACGTACGACCCGGCGAACGGGTCGACGGTGGAAGTCAGGTCCGTCTCATAGGCCAGCACCTGCTGGGTACGCAGCGCGAGCCGGGCCGCCTTCTCGGTGGGCAGCGCGATCGCCTCGTCGAAGCTGTTGGTGTGCAGCGACTGGGTGCCACCGAGCACGGCGCCCAGACCCTGCACCGCCACCCGAACCAGGTTCACCTCCGGCTGCTGGGCGGTGAGCTGCACGCCCGCGGTCTGGGTGTGGAACCGCAGCATCATCGACTTCGGATCCTTGGCGCCGAAGTCGTCACGCATCAGCCGAGCCCAGATCCGCCGGGCGGCGCGGAACTTTGCCACCTCCTCCAGCAGCGTGGTGCGGGCCACGAAGAAGAACGACAGCCGGGGCGCGAAGTCGTCGACGGCGAGCCCGGCGGCCAGCGCCGCCCGCACGTACTCCACCCCGTTGGCCAGCGTGAACGCGATCTCCTGCGCGGGCGTCGCGCCGGCCTCCGCCATGTGGTAGCCCGAGATGGAGATGGTGTTCCACTTCGGCACCTCGCTGCGGCAGTACGCGAACGTGTCGGCCACCAGGCGCAGCGACGGCTTCGGCGGGAAGATGTACGTCCCCCGGGCGATGTACTCCTTGAGGATGTCGTTCTGGATGGTGCCGTTGAGCGCCGTGCCCGGCACCCCGTTCTCCTCGGCGACGAGTTGGTAGAGCAGCAGCAGCACCGAACCGGGCGCGTTGATGGTCATCGAGGTGGACACCTTGTCCAGTGGAATGTCGGCGAAGAGCAGCCGCATGTCCTCGATGGAGTCGATCGCGACACCCACCTTGCCGACCTCGCCGTGCGCGATCGGCTCGTCCGAGTCGTAGCCCATCTGGGTCGGCAGGTCGAACGCGACCGAGAGGCCCATCGTGCCGGCCCGCAACAACTGGTGGTACCGCGCGTTGGACTCGGTGGCGGTGCCGAAGCCGGCGTACTGGCGCATCGTCCACGGGCGGGAGGTGTACATGGTGGGGTAGACACCCCGGGTGTACGGAAACTCGCCCGGGCTGCCGAGCCGGGAGTCCAGTTCCTCCGGAAGGTCGGCCTCCGTGTAGACGCCGTTGATCGGAAAACCGGACTCACTTGACCGCCGTTGGTTCATCCCCGGATGGTAGGACGCCTGGCCACGTCGCCGGGTGAGGGATACCGCACAGTGCGTCCCGACCGGTCGACACCAGGTGAACGACAGGGCACGTTCTGTCGACTTCGACAAACGTCCGCCGCGTCGGCTTTCGCATCCGGCGTCGGAACCAGCAAGATAGGGGGGTTGTGTCCCAGCCCCCCTCGATTTCCCCCGGTGGCTTTTCTGTGACTCAGATCCCGACGTGGAGCGGCGGACCAGTCAGTCCCGCCAACGGACGAGCGGCGCCCGGCACCACCATTGGTGACCGGTACTCGCTGCGGTCCTCGGTGGGCAACGGCGGCATGGGCACGGTGTGGCGCGCCACAGACACCCTGCTGCGCCGTGACGTGGCGGTGAAGGAGGTCGTCCTGCCCCCGGGGCTGGCCCCCAGCGACCGCGACGCGATGTACGAACGCACCCTGCGCGAGGCCCGCGCCGCCGCCGCCATCCAGCACCCCGCCGTGGTGCAGGTGTACGACGTGGTCACCGAGGCGGGCCGGCCGTGGATCGTGATGGAGCTGCTGGACGCCCGCAGCCTCGCCGACATGGTGATCGAGGACGGGCCGGTCGCGCCCCGGGCCGTCGCCAAGATCGGCATCGCGCTGCTCGGCGCGTTGGAGGTCGCGCACGCGATCGGCGTCCTGCACCGCGACGTCAAACCCGCCAACGTGCTGATCTGCACCGACGGGCGCTGCGTGCTGACCGACTTCGGGGTCGCCCGGATGCCCACCGACGTGCAGCTCACCACCCCGGGCATGGTGCTCGGCTCACCGCACTTCATCTCGCCCGAGCGGGCCATGGGCCAGGAGTTCGGGCCGCCGAGTGACCTCTTCTCGCTGGGTGTGACGCTCTACACAGCTGTCGAGGGGCGCCCCCCGTTCGACAAGGGCGACCCGATCGAGACCATGCACGCCGTGGTGGAGGACCCGCCCGCCCCACCGCAGCGCAGCGGCCCGCTGACCCGGGTGCTGATGGGTCTGCTCGAGAAGGACCCGGCACGCCGACTCGACGTGCACACCTCCCGGGCCATGCTGCGCGAGCTGCTCGCCGGCCCGCTGGGCAGCACCGCGACGGCTGTGCACTCGGTCACCGACCCGTACGCCGTGGTGCCGGTGCAGCATCGCCCCATCCCCGTCCTCCCGCCGCCCCAGCCGGAGCCGAAGCCGGACAGCCAGATCGGCGGTAAGGCGATGCTGGCCCCGGGCGAGTCCCTGACCGACCGGCTGGCCTCGCTGCGCCGGGGCGAGCGCCCGCAGGCGGCAGCTCGCCCGGCCGGCACCAGCGGGGGCCTCGACGAGACCAGCGCCGACGCGTTGGCCGGCCCGCTGCACACGCCGACCGGCGCGATGCCGACGACGGGCCGACCGGCGGCCGGGCGCACCTACGGCGGCAACGCGGACGCCACCCAGCGGGTGGACGCCGGCGGGCACCCCGACGCCACCCAGCGGGTCAGCTACGGCAGCCCGGCCGATGCCACCCAGCAGGTCGGGTACGGCGGCGCAGCACCGGAGGCCACCCAGCGCGTCGGCGGCACCTACGGCGGCGGCAACCAGTGGTCGGTGCCGGGCACCGGCCAACCCTGGGCGACCACGCCCGCCGCTTCGGGCGGCAGCGCGCTGGACAAGGCCCGGGCCACCGGTGGTCAGCTCGTCACCACGGTCAAGGGCTGGCCGCGCAAGGTGCAGCTCGCCGCGGCCGGCGGCCTGGTCGTCGTGCTGCTGCTCACCGCGGTGGCGCTCTCCGGCGGCGACGACGCCCCGCCGAGCACCCCGGCCGCGCAGCCCACCGCGTCCGCCCCGGCGGCCCCCACCGTCGAGATGCAGGAGCACACGGCCCGCGGAATCCAGGTCATGGTGCCGAAGGGCTGGAAGAAGGCCACCGGCGGCTCGTACACCGACTACATCGACCCGGCCGACAGCGGCCGCAAGGTCCGGATCATCACCGAGAAGTGGACCAGCAGCTCCGTCCGGTGGGCCGAGACGGCCGAGAACGGCCTCAAGACCCGGAGCACCTCCTGCGTCAAGCCGTACAACCAGATCTCCTCCACCGAGACCGAGCTGGCCAGCAAGCCGGCAGCCGAATTCGAGTACACCTGCGGCGCGGGTGACGCGATGCGGCACGGTGTCTGGCGGGGCGTCGCGCAGGACGGCAAGGCGTATTCGTTCTACCTCACCGCCACGGACGCCAAGTTCGCGGAGAGCAAGGCGATCTTCGACGAGATGGCACGGACGTTCCAGCTCACCGGGAACGGCTGAGCCGGAGGGAACCCACAGGGATGATCCGTCGCCGTGCTATCAAGGGGCATGGCGGCGGACAGCACTGACATCGACGACATTCGCGAGCAAGCCCGGCGTTGGTTGGCCGACGACCCCGACCCGGCCAGCCGGGACGAGCTGACGGCGGTGCTCGACGGTCTCCCGGCGAGCGGCCCGGAGCTGGCCGACCGGTTCGCCGGCCCGCTGACCTTCGGCACGGCGGGCCTGCGCGGCCCGCTGCGCGCCGGCCCGAACGGGATGAACCTCGCCGTTGTCACCCAGGCCGCTGCCGGCCTGGTCACCTGGCTCGCGGCCCAGGGTGGCACCGGTCCGCTGGTGATCGGGTACGACGCCCGGCACGGCTCCCGGCAGTTCGCCGAGCGCACGGCCCAGGTGGCGACCGGCGCTGGCCGGCCGGCGCTGTTGCTGCCCCGCCCGCTGCCCACCCCGGTGCTGGCGTACGCCGTGCGGCACCTCGGCGGTGTCGCCGGCGTGATGGTCACGGCCAGCCACAACCCGCCGCAGGACAACGGTTACAAGGTCTACCTCGGCGCGGAGCTGGGCGGCGAGTTGGGCGCCGGCGCGCAGATCGTGCCACCCGCCGACGCCGGTATTGAGGCCGCCATCCGATCGGTCGGGCCGCTGGCCCAGGTGCCGTTGGGCGAGCCCGGTCAGGTGCTCGGCGACGACCTGGTCGCCTCGTACGTCGAACGGGCCACCGCGGTGATCGACCCGGACGGGCCACGGGACCTGACTGTGGCGTACACCCCGCTGCACGGGGTGGGCGCGGCGGTGCTCACCGCCGCCTTCGCCAGCGCTGGTTTCCCGACCCCCGGGGTGGTGCCCGACCAGGCCGAGCCGGACCCGGCGTTCCCCACCGTGTCGTTCCCCAACCCGGAGGAGCCGGGTGCGGTGGATCGGCTGATCGCCCTGGCCGACTCCACCGGCGCGGACCTCGCCATCGCCAACGACCCGGACGCCGACCGTTGCGCGGTGGTCGTCCGGGACCGCGACGGCTGGCGGATGCTGCGGGGCGACGAGGTGGGCGTCCTGCTCGCCGATCACCTGATGCGCCGGGGGGTGACCGGGCTCTACGCCACCACCATCGTGTCGTCGTCACTGCTGCGGGCGATGTGCGCAGCCCGGGGCCTGCCCTACGACGAGACGCTGACCGGCTTCAAGTGGATCGTGCGGGCCGGCGGAGGAAGCGCGCCGTTGGTCTTCGGCTACGAGGAGGCGCTCGGCTACTGCGTCGCCCCGGAACACGTCCGGGACAAGGACGGCATCACCGCCGCGCTGACAGTGGCCGAGTTGGCCGCCGGCCTGAAGACGCAAGGTCGCACGCTGACCGACCGGCTGGACGAGCTGGCTGCCGAGTTCGGCGTACACCACACGGACCAGCTTTCCGCCCGGGTGGACGACCTGCGGGTCATCGCCGACGCGATGGCCCGGATCCGGGCGGTCACCCCGGCCACCCTGCTCGGGCAGCCGGTGGACAGCGTCCGGGACCTGCTGCCCGAGTCGGACGTGGTGATCCTGCGGACCGCGGCGGCCCGGG
>NZ_JBEYSL010000085.1:0-17266 GCF_040642735.1 Micromonospora sp. NPDC047753
CGGCAACCGGACGAACCGGCGGCAAGGCGACCTGCTCCGATACGCAGAACGCCGCGCGGGGCGCGGCGTCAGCGCTGCGGTCCTGACGGGACTTGAACCCGCGACCTCCGCCTTGACAGGGCGGCGAGCACTCCAACTGCTCCACAGGACCTAGCTTGTGTTGCTCCGGCTTGCACCGGCCTTGCCCCGGCTTTCGCCGGTCGTGCCCCCAACGGGATTCGAACCCGTGCTACCGCCTTGAAAGGGCGGCGTCCTGGGCCGCTAGACGATGAGGGCGGCCCCGCCATCATTGCACACTCGCAACTTCAAGCGGACTTGCTCCCATCCGGCCCCGCCGGAGGCTTCGAAAGCATACGTGATGCTCCGTCGGTCGACAAAATCGGTGTCGGCAGGGGCTTGGGACGGGCAATAACAGCAGGTCAGGGCGGTTCTAGCGGAGTCGGGTGATGCCGAAGCGCTGCTTCAGATCGGCGATCATCTTTGGGCATGCGGCGAGTGTCGCGGCCCGATCACCGCCTCCGTCATGCAGAAGAACGATCGCACCGGGCCGGGTGGCGGCGTGGACACGCTTGCCGATCGTGGCTGCGGTCGGCTTGTCCCAGTCCTGCGGGTCTACCGACCAGTGCAGTGGACGCATGCCGAGGTCCTTGGCCACCCTGACCACCTCCGACGTCCACCGGCCGCCGGGCTGCCGGTAGAACGACACCTTCGCGCCGGGAACGGCCTTCTGGATGGCCTTGTTGGTGCGGTCCAGGTCGGCCCGGATTTCGCCGACGGGTCGACGGGCGAGCTCGAGGTCGTGTCGCCAGCTGTGGTTGCAGAGCTGGTGTCCCTCCCGGACGATCCGCCGGACCAACTCCGGGTGACGCTGTGCCTCGCGACCGACGACGCAGAAGGTCGCTGTCACCTTGGCGGCCTTCAGCTGGTCGAGCACCTTGGGTGTCCAGGCCGGGCTGGGCCCGTCGTCGAACGTCAGGGCCACCGGGCGTACGCCGGTGTTGCGCCCCAGGCCGGAGGGGAGCTTGGCCGGCAGCGGCCGCAGTGGCGGCTTGGCCGGCTTGGTGACGCTGGGGTGCGGTTTCGGGGTGGGCGGCGGTGTCGATTCCACCGGCTTCGGAGCGGCGGCGGGTGTGATGGTGCGGGTTGGCTGGGCGCAGCCGGACAGGAGCAGCGCCACGGCGAGGACGGACGCCAGGATGGCGCGGGCTTGCATCTGCTCGCTCCCGGAGGGTCGGGGTAGGCGGACCCGCCCGACGGTAGTTCACGCCGCGATCCGGCGACAGTGCGATCAGTCACGCCTCGACTGGTCCAGGGAGTCGCGGACGGCGGTGGAGAGCGAGACCGCCTCGGCCAGGTCGACCGGCCGCACCACCCCGGCGGGCAGTGTGTCGGCTCGCCAGCCGGGGCCGGCGGCGAGCACCAGCAACGGGCGCCGGGGGGCAGCGAGCAGCGCGCTGAGTTGGGTCGGGTCGGCGGTGGCCCGGGTGTGCGACCAGAGCACCACGGCGGCGGGTCCGGTCCGGTTGACCGCCTCGACGAGAGCGGCCACCGGCACCCGGGCACCGAGCATCCGGTAGCTGACGCCGGCCTCCGCGAGGGCTGCCGCCAACGCTTCCAGCGGCAGCGTGTGCTGTTCCTCGTCGGCGCAGGAGAGCAGGATCCGGGCCGGCCCGGTGGGGACCTTGGCCCGACTGGCCGCCGCGAGCGCTTCGGAGACGCAGCGGGACATCAGGTGTTCCACCTCGATCAGGCCGGCGGTGGCGGCGTGCCGTTCGCCGATGCCGGCGAGCACCGGGCGCAGCAGGCCCTCCCAGGTGGCCACGACCCCGTTGGTGGCCAGGGCGTGCGCGATCGTCTCGCTGATCGCCGCCGTGTCCAGTCGCATGGCAGCCCGGGCCAGGCCGCGGGCCGCCGGACCGGCACGGCCGACCGGGATGGAGCCGCCGCCGTCCCGGCCGGTCGGGTGGATCCGGGCGGGGGCGACGGTGCCGTTGGGCATCGGGTCCGGTGCCTGGCGGGCCCAGCGGGCCGCCTCGGCGGGGCTCACTCCCTCGGCGGTGAGTCGTCGCATGATTTCGAGACGGGCCAGATCGGTGGGTGTGTACCGGCGGTGGTGACCGGGGATGTGTTCGCTGGGCCCGAGCCCGTAGCGCTGGTGCCAGGTGCGGAGGGTCGTCACCGCGACCCCCAACCGACGTGCGACGGCGCCCGCGCTCAGCGCCTCATCGACCACCCGACCGCTCCGCCGTGTCATCCGCCGACGATCCGGGCAGCGTCATGGCCGGGCCGGTTGCGCCCGACCGGGACTCCGCGGGGCGGAGCAGCCGGTTCACCACCCCGCCCAGCCAGGGCGCGTACGACCGGGGATCGAGCTTCAACTCGGCCTCCAACGCGGCGGGGTCGGCCCACCGCAGCTCGGCCACCTCGTCCGGGTCGGGCAGCAGCGGAGCGCCGGGCAGGAACTCGCCGCGCAGCACGTGGTCGTACTCGAACTCGACCCGACCGGTCGCCGGGTCCTCGGCGTAGTAGACGTAGACGCCGACCTCGGTCAGCTCGACCGGGCCCGCGCCCAACTCCTCGCTCAGCCGTCGGTTGGCCGCCTCGGCGAGCGACTCGCCAGGCTGGGGGTGGCCGCAGCAGGAGTTGGCCCAGCGCAGCGGAAACCGGGTCTTGGCGGCGGCTCGGCGTTGGAGCAGCACCTGGCCGTCCGGGTCCACCAGCAACACCGAGAAGGCCCGGTGCAGCTGCCCCGGTGGTTGGTGCGCGGCCGCGACGGTCGTCTCGCCGTGGGCCGTGCCGGTCTCGTCGACGAGCTCGACGAGGTGCTTCTCACGGCTGCTCATCGGCCTTCCCCGGTGATCCGGCCGGCGGCGAGCTTGCCGGAGATGAGCACCATCGGTACGCCGACGCCGGGTTGGGTCCCGGAGCCGACGAAGACCACGTTCGAGAGGTCGCGGTGCAGGTTGGACGGGCGGAACGGGCCGGTCTGGAAGAGGGTGTGCGCGGCGGCGAACGGGGTGCCGGCGGCCATCCCCTGCTCCTCCCACTCGGCGGGGGTGATCGCCCGGAGCACCTCGACCCCGGCGCCGAAGCCGACGTAGCCGCGCTCCTCCAGGGTGCCGATGAGCTGGTCGGTGTAGCGCTGGGTCAGGTCGCCGCGCCACTCGAACGGTGCCCGGTGCAGGTTGGGCACCGGGGCGAGCACGTAGTAGGTGTGTCGGTCCGGTGGGGCCACCGCGGGGTCGGTCCGGCTGGGGTTGGTCACCAGCAGCGACGGATCGGTCATCAGCTCACCCCGTCGGATGACCTCATCGAAGGTGCCCTTCCACGCGCGCCCGAAGTGGATGTTGTGATGGGCGATCTTCGCATAGGCCTGTCGGGAGCCGACGTGCAGAACGACGCAGGACGGCGAGTAGGTGAGCCGGCGCTGCGGCGCGGCGGGAAGCAGGTCCCGGTAGGCGACCGGCAGGTCGGGGTTGAGCACCACAACGTCCGCCGGCACCAGGTCGCCGTCGGCGGTGAGCACGCCGGTGGCGCGGCCGTTGACGGTCTCCACCCGGGTCACTGTGGTGTCGTACCGGATCTGCACGCCGTGCTTCTCGGCCGCGCCGGCCATCGCCCTGGAGACCGCGTGGATACCGCCGCGTGGGAAGTAGACCCCGGCCACCGAGTCGAGGTACGCGATCACCGCGTAGATGGCCAGCGCGTCGTGTGGCGCGAGGCCGGCGTACATCGCCTGGAAGGAGAAGATCCGCTGGGTACGCGGGTCCCGGAAGAACTGGTTGATCTTCGTCTGGAGGCGTCGGAAGGCTCCGCCGCTGAGCAACTTGAGCAGGTTGCCGGTGATCAGGTCGGTCGGCGCGTCCAGGTTGCGCTCGATGAAGTCGGTGCGCTCCAGCCGCCACAGCTCTCGCGCGTACTCGACGAACCGCAGGTAGCCGTCGGCTTCCCGGGGCCCGCACACCCGGGAGATCTCGGCCGCCATCCGGGTGGTGTCGGTGAGCACGTCGAGGGTCGAGCCATCCGGGTAGTACGCCCGGTAGGCGGGGTCGAGCGGGGTCAGGTCCAGCCAGTCGTGCAGCTCCTCGCCGACCGCGCCGAGCGCCTCGGCGATCAGGTCGGGCATGGTGAGCACGGTCGGGCCCGTGTCGAACTCGTAGCCGTCCACGCCGAGGCGTCCGGCCCGCCCGCCGGGCACCGGCTCGCGTTCCAGCACCGTCACCTGTCGACCGCTGCCGGCCAGGTGCAGCGCGCAGGCGAGCCCGCCCAGCCCGGCCCCGACGACCACCACCCGGTCCGTCCGTCCTGTCACCGTCCGCACGTGACCACCTCCTCGCTCAAGTCGCTCATCAGGCCCGCCGGTTGGCAGCGGCGGTGGCCAGCCCGGTCAACGCGGTGCGCGCCGTCTGGTCCACGGGTGCGGCGTCGAGCGCGGCCAGCGCGTCGCTGACCCGCTCGGCGATCATCTGCTCCACCCGGGTCACCGCGCCGGTCTCGGCGACCAGTTCGGCGAACGTGTCGACCGATCCGTCGGCGGCCCGCTCCAACGCCGCGAGCTGGGCCGGGGTGGCCAGCTCACGGGCCAGCGTGAGCAGCGTGGTCGGCTTGCCGGTGCGCAGGTCGTCCCCGGCCGGTTTGCCGGTGGCCGCCGGGTCGCCGTAGACGCCCAGCAGGTCGTCGCGGAGCTGGAACGCTTCGCCGACAGCCAGGCCGTAGCGGGTGTACGCGGAGACCAGCGGGTCGTCGGCGGGCACCCCGGCCAGGCAGGCGCCGAAGAGCAGTGGTCGCTGGACGGTGTAGCTGGCGGTCTTGTAGCGGGCCACCCGTAGCGCCCGGTCGACCGACCAGCTGGCCGGGTCGTTCTCACCGAGCACGTCGAGATACTGCCCGGCGACCGTCTCGACCCGCATCTGGTCGTAGCAGCGGCGCACCTCGAAGAGCCGGCTCGACGGCACCGATGCGTGGGCCAGCAACTGGTCGGCCCAGACCATGCAGAGGTCGCCGATGAGCACGGCGACTGCCTCACCGAACCGGCCGGGATCTCCCCGGTGGCCGGCGGCGACGTGCTGTTCGGCGAGCGCGACGTGGGCGGTGGGCCGGCCACGGCGGGTTTTGGAAGCGTCCATCACGTCGTCGTGCACCAGCGCGAAGGTGTGCAGCAGCTCGAGCGCGGCCAGCGCGGGCAGCACCGGTGGCAGCGCCGCGGTGCCGCCGACGGCCCCGCGCCAGCCCCAGTAGGCGAACGTGGACCGGATCCGCTTGCCGCCGGTCAGGACGGCTTCCCGCGCGGTGGCGGCGAAGCTGCCCATCGACGCGTCGATCTCGTTCAGGGTGTCGACCTCGGCGGTGAGGAACGTGTCAAGGGTTTCGTCGACCGCCGTGACCAGATCGTGGGTATAAGCAGCCAGAACGGCGCGGACCGGATCGTCTCCGTCGGCCGGCCCTGCCGGCGCCACGCGGGTCACGTTGCCCGCAACTGCGTCGTTGGCCATGCGGCTGAGCGTACCCTAGGCTACGAGTTGCGTCGATTGGTGCGTCGATAATGGAGGAGGGCCGGTGGAAACTGATCTCACCGCTGCCTATGACCGGTGCCGTGAGCTGCACAAACGCCACGGCCGCACCTACTATCTCGCCACCCGCCTGCTTCCCGCGTGGAAACGACGACATGTGCACGCCCTCTACGGGTTCACGCGCTACGCGGACGAGATCGTCGACAGCACCGAGGACCTGCCGCCGGCCGAGCGGGCCGCTCTGCTGGACCGCTGGGCCAGCCAGTTCGTGGCCGGTCTGCACGGTGCGCCGGTCGACGACCCACTGTTGCCGGCGGTGCTGCACACGATCGCCGTCTTCGATCTCGACCGGGACGACTTTGCGTCGTTTCTGAAGAGCATGGCGATGGACCTGACCGTCACCGCGTACCCGACCTACGACCACCTGCTCGACTACATGGAGGGCTCGGCGGCGGTCATCGGCACCATGATGCTGCCGATCCTGGGCAGCTCCGACCCGGTGGCAGCCCGGGAGCCGGCCCGGCAACTCGGCTTCGCCTTCCAGCTCACCAACTTCATCCGGGACGTCGCCGAGGACCTCGACCGGGGCCGCACCTACCTGCCGGACGAGGACATGGCGAAGTTCGGGGTCACCCGCGAGGAGTTGGCCGAGGCCCGCGCCCGGGGCCGTGTCACCCCCCGGATCCGCGAGCTGATCGAGTACGAGGTGACCCGCGCCCAGGCGCACTACGCCGCCGCCGCACCGGGCATCACCATGCTGGCGCCCGCCTCGCAGGCCTGCATGCGCACCGCGTACGCCCTCTATGGCGGCATCCTCGACGAGGTGGCCGCGCAGGACTACGACGTCTTCGTCCAGCGGGCCCTGGTGCCGCAGCGGCGACGGATGGCGGTGGCCGCGCGGGCCCTGCTCACCTCGACGGGTACGCCGGTCGTCATCCCCGGGCCGACGATCCAGCCGGAGAGCCGGTGACCGCGAGTACGGCGATCGTGCTCTTCACCCGCGACCTGCGGGTGAACGACCACCCGGCGCTGGCCACCACCTGTGCGGCGTTCGACCAGGTGGTGCCGCTGTACGTGCTCGACCCGGCGCTGGCCGACCTCTCCGCCAACCGCACCCGCTTCCTGCACCAGGCCCTCGCCGACCTGCGCGACCAACTCCGCGAGCGTGGCGGCGACCTGGTGGTCCGGCACGGCGACCCGGTGGCCGAGACGATCCGGCTGGCCGACGAGGTCGGGGCCACCGCCGTCGCGCTCTCGGCCGACGTCAGCCACTACGCCGGCCGCCGGGAGCGGCGACTACGCGCCGAGTGCGAGCGGCATGGGCTGCACCTGCGCCTGTTTCCCGGGTTGACGGTTGTCGAGCCGGGAGCGTTGCGCCCCGGTGGCGGCGGCGACCACTACCGGGTGTTCAGCCCGTACCACCGGGCCTGGGCGGCCAACCGGTGGCGCGAGGAGCTGGCCGCGCCTCGGCGGATCGCGCTGCCCGACCGGGTACGCGTGGGTCGGTTGCCGGCGCTGCCGAGCGGCGACTCGCCCGACGCTGCCACCGGAGGCGAGCGGGTCGCCCGCCAGCGGCTCACCGACTGGCTGCCCGACCTGAACCGGTACGGCGATCAGCACGACGACATGGCCGGCGACGACACCTCCCGGCTCAGCCCGTACCTGCGCTTCGGCTGCGTGTCGCCGCTGGCGGTGGCGAACCGCGCCGGCGACCGGTCCGGCCCGTTCGTCCGGCAGCTCTGCTGGCGGGACTTCTACTACCAGGTCACCGCCGCCTTCCCGGAGATCTCGACCGCGGCGTACCGGCGGGGTGCCACCGAGCAGTGGCGCTACGACGACGACGCGTTGGCGGCCTGGACCGAGGGACGCACCGGGATGCCGATCGTCGACGCCGGGATGCGGCAGATGCTGGCCCAGGGCTGGATGCACAACCGGGCCCGGCTGATCACCGCCGGCTACCTGACCAAGCACCTCGGGCAGGACTGGCGGTCCGGGGTGGCGGTCTTCTTCCGCTGGCTGCTCGACGGGGACGTGGCCAACAACTCCGGCAACTGGCAGTGGGTCGCCGGTACCGGCAACGACACGAAGCCCTACCGGGGGTTCAACCCGGTCCGGCAGGCCGAACGGTACGACCCGGACGGCGACTACGTGCGCCGGTGGGTGCCGGAGCTGGCCGCGGTGCAGGGCAAGGCCATCCACCAGCCGTGGCGGCTGCCCGAGGCCCTGCGCCAGACGCTCGACTACCCGCCGCCCCTCTCGGTGCCCGGCACCGACCCCGTCTGGCTGCGCTGATCAGAGCACCGAGTGCAACACCTCGACCAGTTCGTCGACCCGGTCGTGCTCCGCGAGGTGCGCCGTGGCGTACGCGAAGGTGTAGCCGCGCTCGGGGTCGGCCCACGCGCTGCTGCCGCCGATGCCGCCCGTGCCCCAGCTGCCGTCCGGCTCCCGTTGCATACCCAACGTCCAGCGGGCGTCGCGATCCAACACCAGGTCCGGCCCGTCGTACTGGACCCGGGTCGCCTCCGCGACCAGCTCCGGGCTGAACAGCCGGACCCCGTCCAGGACACCACCGGCCAGCAGGCCGGCGTAGAGCCGGGCCAGGCTGGGAGCGGTGGCGTGCAGGTTGACGGCCGGTATCTCGGCGCCCCGCCACAGCGGACTGTTCAGCACGGCCAGGTCCAGCCCGCCGGCCGGGTTGCCCAGCGCCCGGGCCCGCAGCGAGCCCGGCTCACCGAGCGCCCGGGTCGGCCACCCCGGGTCGCCGTACCGCAGGTCCGCGCAGCGCGACTGGTCCGCCTCGGTCAGCCCGAAGCCGAGGTCGAGCTGCCACCGGTCGGCGATCTCCTCGGCCAGGAAATGGCCCACCGACCGCCCGTCGACGCGGCGGACCACCTCGCCCACCAGGTGCCCGTACGTCCAGGCGTGTTCCCCGGCGACAGTGCCCGGCGACCACTCGGGGTCGGCGGCGGCCAGGTCGCCGGTGAGCAGCGCCCAGTCGGCGACCGCGCTGGCCGGTCGCGGCACCGGAAAGGCCGGCAGGCCGGCGGTGTGCGACAACACCTGACGCACTGTGGCGGGAGTGCGGAACTCCGGCCAGTACCGGTCCACTGGCGCGTCGAGATCGACAGCGCCCCGGTCGACGAGCAGCAACAGGCAGAGCGCGGCCACCGGCTTGCCGACCGAGTAGACGTTCACCAGCGAGTCCGGCAGCCACGGCTCGCCGCCCGGCCCGTGGCCGCTGCGGGAGCCGCCGGTCAGGTCCACGACCGGCTGCCCGTCGTACCAGATGGTCAGGGCGGCGCCGGTTTCCCGGCCGGAGGCGAGCAGGTCGTGGAAGCAGTCCCGGACCGGAGCGAAGCGTGCGTGCATCCGGCCACGGTAGGCGTCCGGGGCCGGTGGGCGTGCCGACTTTTCCGGCGACCCCGGTGGTTGGGGTGGTGTCGCTGGGGGATGCTGTTCGGTGTGGCGGAACCGGAGCTGGTGGATGTGGTCGTGGTCGGGCTCGGGGTCGGCGGCGAGGAGGTGGCCGAGCGACTTGCCGAGGCCGGCCTGAGCGTGGTCGGCGTCGAACGGGATCTCGTCGGCGGGGAATGCCCGTACTGGGGCTGCATCCCGAGCAAGATGATGATCAGAGCCGCAAACGCGCTCGCCGAGGCTCGCCGGGTCGACGGGCTCGCCGGGACGGCCCAGGTCCAGCCGGACTGGGCACCGGTGGCGAAGCGGATCCGCGAGGAAGCCACCGACACCTGGGACGACACTGTCGCTGCGGAGCGGTTCGTCGGCAAGGGTGGCCGACTCGTGCGGGGCAGCGGTCGGCTCGACGGTCCACGCCGGGTCCGCGTCGGTGACCAGGTGTTCGAGGCCCGCCACGGGGTGGTGCTGGGCACCGGCACCCGCCCGTCGGTGCCGCCGATCGACGGCTTGGCCGACACGCCGTACTGGACCAACCACCAGGCGATCGAGGTCGAGGAACTGCCGAAGACGCTGCTCGTGCTGGGTGGCGGCGCGATCGGCCTGGAGTTGGCGCAGGTCTTCGCCCGCTTCGGGGTCCGGGTCACGGTGGTCGAGGCGCTCGACCGTGTGCTGGCCATCGAGGAACCCGAGGCGTCCGAGGTCGCCGCCGCGGCGCTGCGCGCGGACGGCGTGGAGATCCACACCGGGGTACGCGCCGAACGGGTCGAGCACGACGGGACCAGATTCACCCTGCACGGTGGCGGCGGCGCGGAGTTCACCGCCGACCGGCTGCTGGTGGTGACCGGCCGCAAGGCCCACCTCGCCGAGCTGGGTCTGGACACGATCGGCCTGGACGCCAGCCAGCGTTACCTCCCGGTGGACGACCGTCTGCACGTCACCGACCACGTCTGGGCGGTCGGCGACATCACCGGCGAGGGTGCCTTCACGCACATCGCCATGTACCAGGCGGGGATCGTCATCGCCGACATCCTGGCCCGCGCCCGGCAGGCGAAGGCGGGCGCGGACGCCAGCGGCACCTCCAGCGTGGTCGGCGGAGCGATGGGCGCGTCCAGTTCGCTGGCCGCCAGCGGATCGAGTGGGTCAGCAGGCACCATCCCGCGAGCCGACTACCGCGCGCTGCCCCGGGTGACCTTCACCGAGCCCGAGATCGGCGCGGTCGGGCTCACCGAGCAGCAGGCCCGCGAACGCGGCATCAACGTGCAGGTGGGTTTCACCAAATTGAGCAGTTCGACGCGGGGCTGGATCCACCGGGTCGGCGACGACGGTTTCATCAAGGTTGTGGCGGACGCCGACCAGGGCGTGCTGATCGGCGCGACCTCGGCCGGTCCGGCCGGCGGCGAGGTGCTGTCCGCGCTGGTGGTGGCGGTGCACGCGGCGGTGCCGTTGAGTCAGCTCCGGCACATGATCTACGCGTACCCGACCTTCCACCGGGCCATCGAAACCGCTCTACAAGACCTGTCCTGACCCCTGCCCTCACCCAAGGCCACCGCGCTCCGGGCCCCGCGCTGCCCTGCGTGCGGCGGCGGAGCATGATCCACTCGCGTTGCGGGAAGTCGGGGTATCCGGGGCATTGAAACCGCGCGACATCACTGAAACCGAGTCGATCATGACCGTCTGAATCGCGTCGGCGTCACCACTGCGGGTCGTGGCGGTCGGAATGGTCGGCGGTGGGAAGAATGCGGCAGCCGACCAGCAAACGACAGGCAGACTGCTGTTCATTTCTTTCATGCAGGTGACGTATCATTGCGGTCGTGACCAAGCGGTTGACTGAAGTTGCCAAGAAGGCGGGCGTCAGCGAGGCCACCGTCAGCCGGGTGCTCAACGGCCGTGACGGGGTCTCCGAGGCGACCCGCACCGCAGTGCTCACGGCGCTGGACGTGCTCGGTTACGAGCGGCCGACCAAGCTGCGCGGCGAGCGCGCCCGGCTGGTCGGGCTGGTGCTGCCCGAGTTGCAGAACCCGATCTTCCCGGCGCTGGCCGAGGTGGTCACCGGCACTCTCGCTCAGCGCGGCTACACCCCGGCGCTCTGTGCCCGCACCATCGGCGGCGTCTCCGAGATGGACTATGTGGAGATGCTCCTCGACCACCAGGTCTCCGGGGTGATCTTCGCTGGCGGTTCGTACGCGCTCACCGACGCCCGACACGACCACTACCGTCGGCTCACCGACCGGGGCCTTCCGGTGGTGCTGGTCAACGCCGGCGTTGACGAGTTGGGGTTTCCCCGGGTCTCCACCGACGACGCGGTGGCGGTGGAGCAGGCGTACGGGCACCTGCGCTCGCTCGGGCACGAACGCATCGGCATGGTGCTGGGCCCGGAGGGGCATGTGCCGTCCCGGCGCAAGCTCGACGCGATGACCCAGGCTGCCGGCTGGGACGAGGGCGACGCCGAGTGCGTCGAGCGCTCCAGCTTCTCGTTGGAGGGAGCGCGGGTCGCCGCGACGAAGTTGGTCGAGCGGGGCGTGACCGGCATCATCTGCGCCAGTGACGTGCTCGCGCTGGGCACGATCCGGGCGGCCCGCCGGCTGGGCCGTTCGGTTCCGGCCGACGTGTCGGTGGTGGGTTTCGACGACTCCGCCTTCATGACGTGCACCGATCCGCCGTTGACCACTGTGCGGCAGCCGATCGAGACGATGGGGCAGGCCGCCGTGGATCTGCTGGTCACCCAGATAGAGGGTGCCGGCGTCCTCCAGGACGAGCTGCTGTTCGAGCCGGAGTTGGTGGTGCGGGGTTCCACCGCGCCCGCCCCCCGCCGCTAGGCACCACACCGAACGACGCTTCGGCCGTCGACCGCCTCTCGCGGTCGGCGGCCGTTTTCGTCGTTGCTCGCTGCCGTCGGCATCGACCGGGCCGAATGACCGGTCATAGGCCATCAATAGCCAACAAGTCGGGCCTCTTTCAGCGTCTTGCCAACATCTGTCGTAACCACGTCGTGTCCTTTCGGAACAGCGTCGATACCTTGCCGAAATGAGTCGGCCTCGCTACAGTGACTCCACTCACACCTGGCTCCGACGCAGCTACTGGGCGTCAGGTCGTATCACCGCAGATCAGCGAAGGTCATTGGAGTCACCCGTTCCCGAAGGGATGGACAGATGTCCGTACCGCACTACCGAAAGGCTGCGGCGGTTGCGCTCGTGGCCGGCCTGGGGCTCAGCCTCACGGCATGCTCCACGAAGAGCGACGACAAGGGCTCGAACGCCAGCGGCAAGGTCACCATCACTGTCGACTGCCAGCCGGTCGGCGCCCAGAAGGAGCTGCTGAAGAACTGGAACGACGACGTCGCCGAGTTCCAGAAGCAGAACCCGGACATCACCATCAAGAGCGTCAGCGTCGGCGAGCAGTGCAACAACCCGCCGGACTTCACCGCCCGCCTCGCCGGCGGCACCGTGACCGACGTGTTCTACGGGTACATGACCGATCTCCAGCAGGTGCTCGACTCCGGTCAGGCGATGGACATCAGCCAGTACGCCAACAAGGACACGGTCCCGACCTGGGACAGCGTCGACCCGGCGCTCAAGGAGGTCTTCACCGACGGCGGCAAGCTCTACGCCGTTCCGGTGAAGAACTACTCGATGGGTCTGGTCTACAACAAGGCCCTGTTCCAGCAGGCCGGGCTGGACGTGAACAGCCCGCCCAAGACCTGGGCCGAGGTCCGGACCGCCGCCAAGAAGATCTCCGCGCTCGGCAACGGCATCGCCGGTTACTCCGAGTACAGCGCCGGCAACACCGGCGGCTGGCACTTCACCTCCCTGCTCTACTCGCAGGGCGGCAAGGTGCTGAGCGAGGACGGCAAGAAGGCCGACTTCAACAACCCCATGGGCAAGCAGGTCCTGCAGAACCTCAAGGACATGCGGTACGGCGACAACAGCATGGGCGCCCGTCAGCTGCTCCAGTGGGGCGACCTGCTGACGAACGCCGGCGCGGGCAAGGTCGGCATGTTCATCGGCGCGCCGGACGCCACCCAGGCGATCGTCAGCCAGTTCCAGGGCAAGTTCCAGGACTGGGCGATGGCTCCGCTGCCCGGCCAGGACGGCGCGGCGAAGGGGACGCTCGGTGGTGGCGAGGGCTACTTCTTCAAGAAGGACCTCACTCCCGAGCAGGTCAAGGCCGGTCTGAAGTGGGTCGCGTACCAGAAGCTCACCCCGGGCAAGGGCCAGTTCGACTACGTCCGGGCCAAGCCGCAGAACTACCCGGTGGGTCTGCCCCAGCCGCTGCTCTTCGCCAACGGCAGTGACGCGCAGAAGCAGGAGCTGGAGCTGCGTAAGGCGAACGCGAACGTCGACACGACGAACTTCGCGCTCTTCGAGGCGACCCCGGTTCCGATCAAGGGTGAGCCGCGCAACGCACAGGCCGTCTACGCGGTGCTCGATGCCGCGATGTCGGGTGTGCTGACCAACCCGAACTCGAACATCGACGCACTGCTCAAGACCGCCGAGGAGAAGGTCAACCAGCTCCTCGCCGCCGAGAGCTGACCGATCGTGTGGGGGCCGGTACGCCGACCCGGCCCCCACACTCCTCACCCCGCGCCGTCGACGTCACCGACTCACCCAGGAGTTGCCTTGGCGATCACCACCGTCCCGGAGACCCGCAGGAAACCGGGCCGCCCGCCGTCGCCGTACTCGGCGAGGCCGCAGCGCACCAGCCTCGGCCGCAAGGTACGGGACAACCTGACCGGTCACGCGTTCCTGATCGGGGCGGTGCTCTGCTTCGTCGTCTTCTCCTGGTACCCGATGATCCGCGGCATCGTCATGAGCTTCCAGCGGACCCGGCGCGGCGAGACCACCTGGGTGGGCTGGGACAACTACTCCCGCATCATCGCCGACCCGAGCTTCTGGACGGCCTGGCAGAACACCTTCTACTTCACGGTGCTCGCCCTCGCCCTCGGCTACGTGGTGCCGTTCTTCGTGGCGATCCTGCTCAACGAGTTCCGCCACGCCAAGGGGTACCTGCGGATCCTGGTCTACCTGCCGGTGATGCTGCCGCCGGCCTCGGCGCTGTTCCTCTTCAAGTTCTACGCGTACGACCCCAGCGAGGCCGGGCTCTTCAACGCGATCCTCAAGGCGCTGCACCTGCCCACCTCGCAGTGGATGCAGTCGCCCGAGATGACGATGCCGGCGATGGTGGTCGCGTCGACCTGGATGAACATGGGCGGCGCGGTGCTCATCTACCTGGCGTCGTTGCAGAACATCCCCGGCGAGCTCTACGAGGCCGCCGAGCTGGACGGCGCCGGGATCTGGCGGCGGATCGTGCACGTCACGATCCCGCAGACCCGGCTCATCCTCGCGCTCCTGGCGATGCTCCAGATCGTCGCCACCATGCAGCTCTTCATCGAGCCCCTGATCCTCGCCAACGGTGCGGGCGCGGAGGACTCCGCGACCTCGGTGGCGTACCTCATCTACCAGCACGGGTTTTTCCAGAACGACCTCAACGGCGCCGCCGCGCTGGGCGTGATCATGCTCGTGGTGCTGGCCGGCTTCTCCGCCGTGTACGTGCGGCTGACTGCGAAACAGGACTAGGACGGCGAGGAATGGCACAGGATTCCGGAACCCGGACCCTCATCTCCCACTCCCAGCTGAGCCGGGGGCGCGGCAAGGTCATCTACTGGACGCTGCTGGTCATCGTCGTGGCGGGGTTCACCCTCGTGTTCCTCGGCCCGCTCTACTGGATGGTCACCGGCGCGCTCAAGTCCGGCCAGGAGATCGCGCAGACCCCACCCTCGCTGTTCCCGAAGGACCCGCAGCCGCAGAACTACATCGACGCCTGGAACAACCTGGCCCTCGCCAAGCTGCTGTTCAACACCTTCTACTACGCGATCGGCGCGGTGCTGTTCCAACTGGTCTTCGACAGCGCGGCGGCGTACTCGTTGTCCAAGCTCCGGCCGATCTTCGGCAACGCGATCCTCGGCCTGATGCTGGCGACGCTGATGATCCCGGCGATGGTCCTCATCGTGCCGCAGTACGTGACGGTGCTCGACCTGCCGATCCTGCACATCAACCTGCTGGACTCGCCGTTCGCCATCTGGCTGCCGATGGTCGCCAACGCGTTCAACATCTTCCTGCTGAAGCGGTTCTTCGACTCGATCCCCGAGGAGCTGATGGCCGCCGCCCTCATGGACGGGGCGTCGTCGCTGCGTACGCTCTGGTCGATCATCCTGCCGCTGTCGCGTCCCATCCTCGGCGTCGTCTCGATCTTCGCCGTGACGGCGGTGTGGAAGGACTTCCTCTGGCCGAAGCTGGTCATGCCCTCGCCCGAGACCCGGACGGTGAGCGTCGGCATCTACACCTTCGCCGGCGGCACACCGATGAACGTGGTGATCGCCGCGTCGGTCATCGCCGCGATCCCGACGGTCATCATCTTCCTGATCTTCCAACGGAACATCATGTCCGGTCTGACCACGGGCAGCATCAAGGGATAACCACCACCGCATCCTTCCGCGCGGCGAACAACGACCGTTCGCCCGACACACGACCAGGTCCGGCGAACCCGCCGACGTACTGACGCAGAAAGCAGGTGCTCGTGTCCACAGCTGACAGAAGTCCGTGGTGGCGTGGAGCCGTGATCTACCAGGTGTATCCCCGGAGCTTCGCCGACGGTAACGGCGACGGCATCGGAGACATCGCCGGCATCCGGTCCCGGCTGAACCACCTGTCCGCGCTCGGCGTCGACGCGATCTGGTTCAGCCCCTGGTACCCGTCGCCGATGGCGGACGCCGGCTACGACGTCTCCGACTACCGCGACATCGACCCGGTCTTCGGCACCCTGGCCGAGGTGGAGGCGCTGATCGCGGAGGCGCACGCGCTGGGCATCCGGACCATCGTCGACGTGGTGCCCAACCACTGCTCCGACGCGCACCCCTGGTTCCAGGCCGCGCTCGCCGGCGGACCCGGCGCGCCCGAACGGGACCTGTTCTGGTTCCGGCCCGGCCGGGGCCCCAACGGCGACGAGCGACCCACCGACTGGATCGGCGAGTTCGGCGGCGAGACCTGGACCCGCACCACCAACCCGGACGGCACCCCCGGTGACTGGTACCTGCACCTGTTCGCCCCCCAGCAGCCGGACTTCAACTGGGACCACCCCCGGGTGCGGGAGGAGTTCGAGGACATCCTGCGGTTCTGGTTCGACCGGGGCGTGGACGGCATCCGGATCGACTCGGCCGGGCTCCTGGTCAAGGACGGGACGCTGCCCGAGGTCCGCGAGGACGAGCCGCACCCGTTCCACGACCTCGACGGCGTGCACGACATCTACCGGGGCTGGCGTCGGGTCGCCGACGAGTACGCCGACCGGGCGCTGATCGGTGAGGTGTGGCTGCCGGACCGGCAGCGGTTCGCCAACTACCTGCGCCCGGACGAGCTGCACGCCGCGTTCAACTTCGACTTCCTCGGCTGCGCCTGGGACGCCGCGGCGCTGCGGGAGAGCATCGACGGGACGCTGAGCGCGCACGCGCCGGTCAACGCGCCGGCCACCTGGGTGCTCTCGAACCACGACGTCACCCGGCACGTCACCCGCTACGGTCGCGCGGACACGCGGTTCAGCTTCGCCGCCAAGCGCGAGGGCACCCCCACCGACCTGGAGCTGGGCACCCGCCGGGCCCGCGCCGCCGCGCTGCTCTCGCTGTCGCTGCCCGGTGCCGCCTACGTCTACCAGGGCGAGGAGCTGGGCCTCTACGAGGTCGAGGACATCCCGTACGCGATGCGGCAGGACCCCATGTGGGAGCGGTCCGGCCGGATCGACCCCGGTCGGGACGGCTGCCGCGTACCGCTGCCGTGGGCCGGGGACGAGCCGCCGTTCGAGTTCAGCCCCGAGGGTGCCGCGGCGCCCTGGCTGCCGCAGCCGGCCGACTGGAAGGAGCGGACGGCCAGCGCGCAGACCGGCGACTCGGCCTCGATGCTGGAGCTGTACCGGGCGGCGATCCAGGCCCGCAAGGCCGACCCGGCGCTCGGTGACGGCGAGCTGACCTGGCTGCCCGCCCCGGACGGGGTGTTGGCGTTCAGCCGTGGCGGGGGCTTCACCTGCCTGGTCAACCTGTCCGCCGCGCCGGTACCGATGCCAGCTCAGGGGGAGTTGCTGCTGGCCAGCGGGCCGCTCGACGACGGCTTGCTGCCGGCCGACACAGCGGTCTGGCTGCGTACCGCCGAATCCACCGACGGGCCGCGCGGGGCGGACGGCCCGGCCTGACCTGACTCTGCTCGCCGTGGCCCCTCGGCCATCAGGGCGAGCACCTCGCGCTCGCGGGGGGTCAGCTCCCGCAGCGTGTCGTCGCGGCGGCGTCGGGCGAAGAGCTGACC
>NZ_JBEYSL010000086.1:0-17215 GCF_040642735.1 Micromonospora sp. NPDC047753
GCCCGGATCGACGCCGAGCACCGCCAACTCGACGTGCTGGTGAACGACATCTGGGGCGGCGACCCACTGGTCACCTGGGACAAGCCGGTCTGGGAGCAACCGCTCGACGCAGGCTTCCGTACCCTGCGACTGGCCGTCGACACGCACATCATCACCAGCCACTTCGCCCTGCCGCTGCTGATCCGCAAGCCCGGTGGCCTGGTGGTGGAGATGGGCGACGGCACCAAGGCGTACAACGACGAGAACTACCGGCTGTCGGTCTTCTACGACCTGGCGAAGGTCTCGGTCAACCGGCTCGCCTTCACTCAGGCGCACGAACTGAAGCCGCACGGCTGCACGGCCGTGGCACTGACCCCCGGCTGGATCCGTTCCGAGGCGATGCTGGAGCACTTCGGCGTGACCGAGGACAACTGGCGCGACGGGGCCGCCACCGACCCGAACTTCCTCATCTCGGAGACCCCGGCCTTCGTCGGCCGGGCGGTGGCCGCGCTCGCCGCCGACGAGGAGAAGGCCCGCTGGAACGGCAGGTCCGTCGACGCCGGCAGCCTGTCCAAGGTGTACGGCTTCACCGACCTCGACGGCAGCCAACCCGAGGGTTTCCGCTACATCACCGAGGTGGTCGACGCGGGCAAGCCGGCGGACGTGACCGGCTACCGGTAGAGCGCGGCGAGCCGTTCGGCGCTCTCCACGAACAACCGCCGCAGCTCGGGCGGGTCGATGACCTCGACCTCGGGGCCGAGGCCCAGCAGTTGGTGGTACGCCACCGGGACCGACTCGACGGGCAGCCGCGTCACCACCCAGCCCTGCCCGTCGGGCGGGCCAGCGGCGGCGACCAGTTCGTCGTACACGTCGGGGGCACTGACCAGGTGCCGGAGCTGGCGCAGGCCGGCGGGGCTCAGCCGGACGGCGACCTCGGCCCGCAGCATGGTCCGCAGGAACGACCCGGCCTGCTCGCGCCAGTGCCCGGCCAGGTCGAAGCCCTCGTCGCGGTCGAAGTGTTCGTCGCCCACCTCGACCCCGGTGACCCGGTCCACCCGGTAGGTGCGCACATCGTCGCCGACGCGGCCGACCAGATACCAGACCCCGCTCTTGAGCACCAGGCCGTACGGCTGGACCTGGCGGGTCACCTCCTGGTCGCCGCGTCGGTAGCGCAGCTCCACCACAGTGTCGCCCCAGACCGCCCGGGCCAGCTCGGGCAGCCAGGGCGGTGGCGTGCTCTGCCGGAACCAGCCCGGTACGTCCAGGTGGAACCGCTGCCCGGCCCGGGCCGGCGCGTCGCGCAGGGCGGGTGGCAGCGCGGCGAGCACCTTCAGCTCGGCGGACGCGACGGCGTCGGCGAGCCCCATCTCGCCGGCCGGTCCGGGCAGCCCGGCGAGGAAGAGCGCCTCCGCCTCGTCCCGGGTCAGCCCGGTCAGCCGGGTGCGGTACCCGCCGAGCAGGCGGTAGCCGCCGGCCCGCCCTCGGTCGGCGTAGACCGGCACCCCCGCTGCGGAGAGCGCCAGAACGTCCCGATAGACGGTCCGCTCGGAGATCTCCAGCTCCCGTGCCAGCTCGCCCGCTGTCATCGACCCGCGTGACTGCAACAGCAACAGCAACGAGATCAGTCGGGACGCGCGCATCCGCCCATCCTGCCCGGTGCCGCTCACCGCCCGCCGGGCGTCAGCAACCCCCGGTCGTACGCGGTGGCCACCGCGGCAGCCCGGTCGTTGACCCCGAGCTTGGCGTACACGTGCAGCAGGTGCGTCTTCACGGTGGCCTCGCTGATGAACAGGCGGGTCGCCGCCTCCCGGTTGGAGGCGCCCCGGGCCACCAGGGTGAGCACCTCAAGCTCCCGTTGACTGAGCGGTTCCTCGGCGGGAGCGCGCAGCCGACCCATCAGCCGGCCGGCGACGCTCGGCGCCAGCACCGACTCGCCCCGGGCCGCGGCCCGGACCGCCCGAACCAGATCCTCCCGAGGTGTGTCCTTGAGCAGGTAACCGGTCGCCCCTGCCTCGATCGCCGGCAGCACGTCCGCGTCCGTGTCGTAGGTGGTGAGCACCAGCACCCGGGCGGTGCTGCCGGTGCGAGCCAGCCTGCGGATGGCGGTCACCCCGTCCATCCCGGGCATCCGCAGATCCATCAGCACCACGTCCGGCCGCAGCGACGCGACCAGGGCCAACGCCTCCGAGCCGTCCGCCGCCTCGCCCACCACCTCGAAATCGGGGTCACCGGTGAACATCCCCCGCAGGCCGTCCCGCACCACCGGGTGATCATCGACGATCAACAGCCGAACCGGGGCGGTCAACCGGCACCTCCAGGTAGCGCGGGAACGGACGCCGAGATGGCGGTGCCGTTGCCCGGCTCGGACTCGACTGCCAACTCGCCACCGACCCTTGCCACCCGTTGCCGCATGGCGGTCAACCCGTACCCGCCGCCCGGCTCACGGGACGCCGGCTGGTCGGCGACGTCGAAGCCCGCCCCGTCGTCACGGACGTCGAGCGTGACCACGTCCGCCATGTACGACAGGGTCAGCCCGACCCGCGACGCGGCGGCGTGCCGGGCCACGTTGGACAGCGCCTCCTGGGCGGCCCGCAGCAGGGTCACCTCCACCTCCGGGTGCAGCGGGCGGGGCGTGCCCGTGGTGGCCACGTCGGCCCGTACCCCGTTCAGGGCCGACCAACGCCCGCCCAGCTCGACCAGGGCGTCGGGTAGCCGGGCCGTTTCCAACGGTTCCGGGCGGACCGCCTGCACCGAGCGGCGGGCCTCGGTGAGGCTCTCCCGAGCCAGGACGAGCGCGTTGTCGACGTGCCGGCGCCAGTCGGCAGACCGGTCGCGGCTCTGCTCGGCCGCCTCCAGTTGAGTGATGATGCCGGTCAATCCCTGCGCCAGGGTGTCGTGGATCTCCCGCGCCATTCGTTGCCGCTCATCCAGCACGCCGGCCTCCCGGGCCTGGGTGAGCAGCTGGGCGTGCAGCCCGGCGTTCTCATTCACCGTCTCGGTGAGCTGACGGTTGGTCTCACCGAGTTCCGCCATCAACCGTTTGCGTTTGGCGTCCTCCTGTTCGGCGATCACCGCGAACCAGCTCACCGAGCCAGCCACCACCAGGTTGAACAGCACCAGCAACAGCCACAGCGGCAGGTGCGACACCACCACCGACAGACCACCGCCCTGCGACGTGGCGACCAGGGTGGCCGTGGTGACCACGCCCGCGACGCGCCAGCGCCCGGGCAGCACCGGAAAGGCGTGGATGTAGCCGATCCAGGCGAAGAAGCCGTACCACGGACTGGCCGCCACCAGCGCGGCGGCGAACGTGAGCAGCCCGGCGTAGTAGACCGCCATCGGTCTGCGCCGGCTCTGCCAGCCGGGGTGCAGGATGACGAACCAGGCGACCCAGCCTCCGGCCGCCACGGCGACGGCGAGGGTGGGCAGCGCCCCGGGCTGGTCAGGTGCCGGTGCGACGAGGGCCAGCAGGGTGCCCAGAGTCAGCCCGCCGAAGGGGAAGACGCGGTAGAGGACCGCCTCGCGTTCTCGCCAGCTGGCCAGACGGTCGTGCCCACCGTCGCGTGTCATCGCATCCCCGCTCACTCCCAGCGGAACAGTCTCGCCGCGCCGGCACCGGCCGCCACGGCGATCACCGCCATTATTCCCAGGTGCAGCGGCTGTGGCGGAGTGCCGGTCCAGGCGTCGAGGAGCGCCTGCACCCCGGGCGGCGTGTAGTCGCCGATCCGCGCCACGACGTCGGGGAGCAGGAACCGGGGGAGGTAGACCCCGCCGAAGAACATGGTGAGCAGGAACAGTGGGACGGCCAGGGCCTGTGCCGCCTTCGTGGTTTTGGCCACGGCGGCGACCAGCAGGCCGAGCGCCAGCAGCGCCGCCGTGCCGAGGACGAACGCCAGGGTGAAGCCGAACGGGTGCCGGGGGAGCGGCACCTCGAACGCCAACCGGCCGACGACGATGAGCAGCAACGCGCTGGCCAGGATCGCGGCCAGGGCCACCACCAGTTGGGCGGCGAGCAGAGCGCCCGGGTGCGCCGGAGTGGTCGCCAGCCGACGCAGCACGCCGCGTTCCCGGTAGGTGGCCAGCGCCATGGGCATCGTGTTCACCCCCACCATGGCCAGGGTGACCACCAACAGCGACGGGGCGAAGTAATTGACGAAGTTCTGCCCGTCGAAGTTCGGATCCGGCTCGCGGAGCGAGGGAATCAACCCGAGCACCACCAGGATCAGTGTGGGCAGCCCGACTATGGTGAGCAGCGTCGGTAGGTCCCGCAGGTAGAGCCGCGCCTCGACCTTCAGGATCTGGCGGAAGGCGTGCATTGTGCTTCCTCTCAGTTGGCGGGCCGGTGCCCGGTCAGCTCGACGAAGGCGTCGTCGAGGGTGGACTGCTCCAGCCGCAGGTCTGCCGCGACGATCTGGTGACGGGCGAGCACCGACGTGACGGCGTGCAGCAGCTCGCCGGTTCCGGTCACCACCACCTGGCTGCCGGTTCGCTGCACGGCGGAAACCTCGGGCAGGTCGGTGAGGAGCCGGTCGTCGACCGGAGCTGAGGGCCGGAACCGGATCCGCTGCTCCGGAGCCACCGTCGACACCAGGCCCGCTGGGCTGTCCAGGGCGACCACCCGACCCCGGTCGATCACCGCGACCCGGTCGCAGAGCCGCTCGGCCTCCTCCATGAAGTGGGTGACCAGCACGATCGTCACCCCGCTGTCGCGGACCTGTTCGATGAGGCCCCAGGTGTCCCGGCGGGCCTGCGGGTCCAGCCCGGTGGTCAATTCGTCGAGGATGGCGATCTCCGGGTTGCCGACCAGGGCCAGCGCGATGGAGAGCCGCTGCTTCTGGCCGCCGGAGAGCTTCTTGTACGCGGTGTTCCGCTTGTCGCCGAGGCCCAGCTTGTCGATCAGCTCGGCCGGGTCGGCCGGGTTGCGGTAGAACGAGGCGTACAGCTCCAGCGCCTCGGCCACCCGCAACCGGTCCGGCAGTTGGCTTTCCTGGAGTTGCACCCCGACCCGCTGGCGTAGCTGGGCCGCGTCCCGGCGGGGGTCGAGCCCGAGGACCGACACCCCGCCCCCGTCGGGGACACGCAGCCCGGCTACGCACTCCACAGTGGTGGTCTTGCCGGCGCCGTTCGGGCCGAGGACGCCGAAGATCTCCCCGGCCTCCACGGCGAGCGACACGTCGTCCACCGCCACCAGGTCGCCGTACCGCTTCTTCAGGTGGGTCACCTCGATGACCGGCATCGTGTCGCCTTTCGCCGCCGCTGACTTCGTACCCCTCAAGGGTGGTCGGGGTGGCCCGCCGGCGAATCGACCGGTCAGCGACGAACCTCGGTGCCCCCGGTGGATCGCTGCCGTCCGTCAACCGGTTGATGTGTACGCGGCGGCTCGCTGCTAGCGCTCCGCCCGGCGGATCCGATCACGGCTGGTTAGGCTGCTCGATCGTGGATGCCAGCAGAATCGCCAGCCCGGTGACCGGGGTCGTCGGACGCTTCCTCGCCGGGGCGGGGCTGCTCCTGCGTGGGTTGGGCCTCTACGTCCGCAGCCCGGGGCTGATGCTGCTCGGCATCGTGCCGGCGTTGATCTCCGGCGTGCTATTCCTGGCCGCGCTCGCCACACTGGTGTACTTCGTGGACGATCTCGCCGCGCTGGTCACCCCGTTCGCCGACGACTGGTCGAACACCGGACGCAGCCTGGTCCGGGTGATCGCCGGGTTGGCCTTCCTGGGGGTCGGCGGCCTGCTTGGCGTGCTCACCTTCACCGCCGTCACCCTGGTCATCGGCGACCCGTTCTACGAGAAAATCTCCGAGCAGGTCGAGCAGCGGTACGGCGGCACGCCGGGCGCTGTGGACGTGCCCTTCTGGTCGTCGCTGCGCCGTAGCCTCGCCGACTCGGTACGCCTGCTGGCGCTCACGGCGTTGGTTGGCGTCCCGCTCTTCGTCGCCGGCTTCATCCCGGTGGTCGGCCAGACCGTCGTCCCGGTCATCGGGGCGGCCGTGGGCGGGTGGTTCCTCGCCGTGGAGTTGGTCGGTGCACCGTTCTACCGACGGGGGATGCGGCTGCCGCAGCGCCGGACGATCCTGAAGGCCGACCGACCCACCGCGCTCGGCTTCGGAGTGGCCGTCTTCCTGTGCTTCCTGATCCCGCTCGGCGCGGTGTTGATCATGCCGGCGGCGGTCGCGGGCGCCACCCTGCTGGCCCGCCGATCGCTCGGCCAGTCCATCGAGAAGGACTGACGTGGAGATCACCCTGGTCGAGGGCGACATCACCGCCCAGCGGGTCGACGCCGTCGTGAACGCCGCGAACTCGTCCCTGCTCGGTGGCGGTGGGGTCGACGGTGCCATCCACCGGCGCGGTGGCCCTGCGATCCTCGCGGAGTGCCGGGCGCTGCGGGCGTCCCACTACGGCAGAGGGCTGCCGACCGGGCAGGCGGTGGCGACCACGGCCGGTGAGCTGCCGGCCCGCTGGGTGATCCACACCGTCGGACCGGTCTGGTCCGGCACGGAGGACCGCTCGGCGCTGCTGCGCGACTGCTACGCCAACAGCCTGCGGGTGGCCGACGGACTGGGCGCGGCCGTTGTGGCCTTCCCGCTGATCTCCGCCGGCATCTACGGCTGGCCGGTCGACGACGCGGTCCGCCAGGCCCTGACGGTGCTGCGCCCGGCCACGCCCGCCACCGTCACCGAGGCCCGCCTGGTGCTGTTCGGGCCGGATACCTACGCCACCGCCCGCAGAATCTCCGAAACACCCTGACCCCACCCCACCCCACCCCACCCCCGCCCCGCCCTCACCCCGCCCTGCCCCGCCGATCTTGCAGTTTCGGTTGTCGACATGAGGGCCTATGTCCCTTGTGTCGGGACAGAAAGTGCAAGATCGACGCAGGGTGTGCCGTCAGGTCAGGTCAGGTCGGTCAGGCAGGACCACTCGGATGCCACCGGGCGGTAGCCAAGCCGGGTGTTGATCGCGAGCATCGGCCCGTTCGCCTCGTCGTTCGAGGTGTACGCGACGCGCAGGCCGTTCGCGGCGGCCCGGTGCAGCGCTGCCGTCTTGGCGAGCCGGGCGAGGCCCCGCCCCCGGTACGCCGGGAGACTGCCGGTGAAGTCCGACCACATCCGGTCCCCGTCCCGCTTCACCAGGCTGAAGGCGGCCACCTCCCCGTCGACTTCGACAGCGGTGCTGGACTCCTTGTCCAGACCCAGGTTGTCCCAGACGTCGTACTGCCAGCTCTCGTAGCTGATCGAGTCGACCGGCACGTCGCCCGGCTCGTCCAGCGACGAGGCCACGTCCGCCGCGTACAGCAGATGCGGGTCGAGGTCGGAGATCGGGAGCAGTCGTACGCCCGGGGGCGGCTCCGGCAGCGCGGGTGCCGGATTCAGTTCGAGCGCCGAGAAGCGCAGCTCACGACTGGGCTCGTAGCCGTGTCGGCGGGCGAACGGCAGCGCCTCCGGTTGAGCGAAGGTGCGGAGCCGGCGGACCCCCAGCGGGGCAAGGTGACCTGTCGCGGTCGTCAGCAGCGCGGTGCCGATGCCGCGCCGCCGGTGCTCCGGGTGCACGTGCAGGAGGGAGATGTCACCGAAGTCCGCCGTCGAGGTCGACGCGTTGCGTTGCGCCGTCACCCAACCGACGACCTGGGCGTCGACCTCGGCCACGAAGGCGACCCAGTCCCGGCCCGGTACCGGATCGGCGATCATCTTCCGGGTCGACTCGACGCCGCGCACCTGGTACGGGTAGACGATCGTCCGTAGCGCCACCACGCCCGGAGCGTCGTCCGGCTGCGCAACACGAATGCGCATGTCAGGCCCCCATCCGTACGGCCGCGACGACGGCCTCGACCTCGACGAGTTGGTGGGAGCAGCTGAGCAGTGCGACAGGATCCGGCATGTCGGCGAGGCTAGCCAAGATCTTCTGCCCGGACGACGCATTAACCGCGTGCTCCCGCAGCCGGCGACCGACCAGCAGGCGGCAACTTCAGGGAAATAGTGGCCTCCCGGCGCTCGGAGACCACTATTTCCCTGAAGTTGTGCGGATCTTGCAGGGCGGGTCCGGCGCGGACCCGCGGCCGACGGAGCGACGCAATAACCGTCAGGCGGAGGCGCGACGGATCAGCTCGGTGGGCAGCATGATCGCCTGCTCGATGGTCTCCCCGGCGGCCAGCCGGAGCAGTTGGCGGGTCATCCGGCGGCCGAGCTCCACGATCGGCTGCCGGACGGTGGTCAGCGGCGGCTCGGTGTAGGCGGCTGTCTCGATGTCGTCGAAGCCGACCACCGCCACGTCGTCGGGCACCCGCCGACCCGCCTCGCGCAGCGTCCGCAGGGCGGCGTGCGCCATCAGGTCGGAGGCGGCGAAGACGCCGTCGAGGTCGGGGTGCTCGGCGAGCAGGCGGCGCATCGCCGCCGACCCGGATTCCCTGGTGAAGTCACCGATGGCGATCAGCTCGGGCAGCCCCGCGTCGGCGACCGTGCTGCGGTAGCCGCTGAGCCGTTCGATCCCGGCGACCATGTCCTGTGGCCCGGCGATTGTCGCGATCCGTCGACGACCGCTGTCGATCATGTGCCGGACGGCCGCGGTCACCCCGGCCACGTGGTCGACGTCGACGTACGGGACGGGCACGTCGCCGAGCGGCCGGCCGCTGACCACCACCGGGATGCCGAGTCGGGCCAGCGTGCCGGGCAGCGGGTCGGCACCGTGCAGCGACGCGAAGAGCACGCCGTCGACGTGCCGGCCGGTGGTGTACCGCTCGACCCGGTGGTGCCCGGCCGGCGAGCCGGCGAGCATCAGCACCAGTTGCTTGTCGGCCGCCTCCAGTTCCTGGCTGACGCCCCGGATGATGCCGGGGAAGACCTGGTCGTCGGAGAAGACCCGGGTGGCCGCCTCCGGCATGACCAGGGCGATCGAGTCGGTGCGCTGGGTGACCAGGCTGCGGGCCGCCAGGTTGGGGACGTACCCCAACTCGGCGACCGCCCGGGTGACCGCCTCGCGGATCGGTTCGGCGACGGTGGTGGAGCCGTTGACCACCCGGGAAACGGTGGCACGGGACACTCCGGCCCGCGCTGCCACCGCTTCGAGCGTCGGCCGCTGCGCCGTCGTCATCGCGCTTTCCCCCCGCTCGTCACAGCCCGTTCCGGGAGATCACCTCCTGGTACCACCGGGCGCTGGCCTTCGGTGTGCGCCGCTGGGTCAGGTAGTCGACGTGCACGATCCCGAACCGCTTGCGGTAACCCTCCGCCCACTCGAAGTTGTCCAGGAATGACCATACGAGATAACCGCGCAGGTCCACGCCCCGGGAGATCGCCTCATGCGCTGCGCGGAGGTGCCCGTCGAGGTAGGCGATGCGATCGGCGTCGATCACCTGCGCCGGGCCGTCGGGCGAGTCGGCGCCGGGCTTGTCGGGGAACGCCGCACCGTTCTCGGTGATCAGCAGCGGCACACCGGGGTAGTCGGCGGCGATCCGCTCCAGCAGCCGGGTGAGCCCGGCCGGCTCGATCATCCACCCCATGTCGGTGAGCGGCCCCGCCGGTGGCAGGAAGTGCACAGCGCCCTCGGTGCCCGGGTACGCGCCGTTGCCGCCGCCGTCGGGCCGCCCGGCCACGTAGGTCGGGGCGTAGTAGTTGATGCCGAGCAGGTCGATCGGGGCGGCGATCACCTTCTCGTCGCCGTCGCGGATGAACGTCGGCTCGACGATCCGGGCCACGTGCTCGCGGACGTCGTCCGGGTAGCCGCCGGCCAACAGCGGGTCGAGGAAGATCCGGTTGTGCAGGCCGTCGACCAGGCGGACCGCTGCGGCGTCGGCCGCGCTCTGCGGGTCTGCCGGGCGTACGTCGGCCGGGTTGACGGTGACGCCCACGCTGCGCGCGCCGGCCGCCCGCAACGCCCGCGCCGCCAGGCCGTGCCCCAACAGCAGATGGTGTACGGCGGTGAAGGCCGCCGCCGGATCCTGCTCGCCGGGAGCGTGCAGGCCGTTGGCGTAACCGAGGTAGGCCGAGCACCACGGCTCGTTGAGCGTGGTCCACACGTCGATCCGGTCGCCGAGGCGGGCGTACACCGCTGTGGCGTAGGTGGCGAAGTGTTCGGCGGTGTCCCGGTTGGTCCAGCCACCCCGGTCGCCCAGGGCCTGCGGCAGGTCCCAGTGGTAGAGGGTGACGATCGGGTCGATTCCCCGGTCCAGCAGCGTGTCGGTGAGTCGGTCGTAGAAGTCCAGTCCACGGGGGTTGGCGGGGCCGGTGCCGTCGGGCTGTATCCGCGGCCAGGCCACCGAGAACCGGTACGCCCGCAGGCCCAGCTCGGCCATCAGCGCCACGTCGTCGGCGTACCGGTGGTAGTGGTCGCAGGCGACGTCGCCGGTGTGACCCTGGTACACCTTGCCCGGCGTACGGCTGAAGGTGTCCCAGATGGACGGACCGCGACCGTCGTCGCGGGCCGCACCCTCGATCTGGTACGCGGCGGTGGCCGTCCCCCAGAGGAAGTGTTCGGGAAACCGGATCTCGTTGCCGGGCCGGTTGGTTGAGTCGCTCCGCTCGTTCACGCCTTGACCGCACCTTCCATGATTCCGCCGATGATCTGCCGGCCGAACAACACGAAGACCAGTAGCAGGGGCAGCGTCGCGATGGCCGTTCCGGTGAACACCTGCGACATGTCCTGGTAATACCCGTCCGACAGTGCGCGTAGGGACAGTTGCACAGTTGGATTCGTCGGGTCGTTCAGTACAGCGTACGGCCAGAGGAAGTCGTTCCAGGTGGTCATGAAGGTGAGCAGGCCGAGGACGGCGGCGGCGGGACGCAGGGCGGGCAGCACGACGTGCCACCAGATCCGGGCGGTGCCGCAGCCGTCCATCCGGGCGGCCTCGATCAGTTCGTCGCTGATGGCCTGGCCGGCGTACTGCCTCATCATGAACACCCCGAACCCGGTGACCAGCACCGGGACGATGACCGCCGGCAGTCGATCGTTCCAGTGCAGTTTGGTCATGAGCAGGTAGAGCGGGATCACGCCGAGCTGCGTCGGCACCATCATGGTCGCGATGATCACCAGCAGCATGGCGTTGCGGCCGCGGAACCTGAGCTTGGCGAAGGCGAACCCGGCCAGGCTGGAGAAGAACACCACGGAGACGGTCACCGTGATCGCCACGATCGCCGAGTTGATCAGGCCGGTCAAAAAGTACGCGTCGGTGTTGTCGAACAGGCGGGCGATGTTCGCGCCCAGGTTGCCGCCGGGGGTGACCGGGGGTGGCAGTTGGCCCATCGCGTCGTTGCTGCGGCTGGCGACGACGAACATCCACCAGATCGGAAAGACCGACAGGCCGGCGGCGACGACCAGGGCGAGGTAGGTGAGCGGGCTGGCCCGCCAGAGTCGGCTCATCACGCCGATCCCTTCTGCGATCGGTCCCCGCCACCGAGGCGACGCAGGATGAGTACGTTGACCGCCGCGACGATCGCGATGAGCGCGAAGAGCAGCCAGGCCACTGCCGAGCCGTACCCGAAGTTGTAGTGCGGGGCGAAGGCGTTCTCGAACATGTACATGGTCAGCGTCTGCGACTCGCGCAGCGGCCCGCCGCGGATCGGGTTGGTGCCGGAGTTGAACATCCGGGGCTCGGTGAAGAGTTGCAGACCGCCGATGGTGGCGATGATGGTGCAGAAGATGATCGTCGGTTTGAGCAGCGGCACGGTGACCGACCAGAACTGTCGGGCCCGGCTCGCGCCGTCGATCGCCGCCGCCTCGTACAGGTCGCGGGGGATCGCCTGCATCGCGGCCAGCAGGATCAGCGCGTTGTAGCCGGTCCACCGCCAGTCGACCATGGCGGAGATGGCCACCCAGGACGCCAGCCGGTTGGACTTCCACTCGATCGCGTCCAGCCCGACCAGGTCGAGCATCCAGTTGATCATGCCGAACTCGCGGCCGAAGAGCACCCCGAAGACGATCGCCACCGCGGCCGTGGACGTGACGTTGGGGACGAGCACCGCCATCCGCCAACCGGTACGCGCCCGCAGGCCGCGGTTGAGCAGGTTGGCCAGCCAGAGCGCGGCGAGCAGTTGCGGGACGGTCGAGATCACGAAGATCCCCAGCGTGTTGACCAGCGCGTGCCAGAAGTCGGCGTCGGCCAGCAGCCGGGTGTAGTTCTCCGCCCCGACAAAGGGGTGGTCGACTCCGAGCAGGTCCCAGTCGTGCAGCGAGACCCAGAAGGTGTACGCCAGCGGGTACGCCCCGAAGACGCCGAAGATCAGGAAGAACGGGGCGATGTAGAGGTACGGCGAGAAGCGGGTGTCGAACCGGCTGAGCCGACCCGAGGATTGGCGGTGGTTGCCGGTTGCCGGTGCGGCCGGCGGACGGGCGTCGAGCTGGACGGTCATGCCCGAGAACTCCTTTCCGTCGCGCGGGCGGGACCCCGGCTGCCGAGGCCCGCCCGCACGCTCGCTCGGGCTACTTGGCGGCGGCCTTCTTGGCGTTGTTCACCGCGTCCGTCCAGCCCTGGCCGGGGTTACGCTGGCCCAGCTCCACGGTCCGTACGGCGTTCTCCACCTCGGTACGGACGGCCTGGTTCTTCGGGCCCATGTAGACCGGCTTGAGGCTCTTCGCGCCGGTGCCGAAGATCGAGCCGACGGGTGCCCCGGAGAAGTACGCGTTCGTCGACTGGGCGATCGCCGGGTCGTCGAGCGCCTGCGGCGACGACGGCAGCGGGCCCTTGGCCTTGAACGCCCCGATCTGACCCTTGGCGCTGGTCAGGAACTTGGCCAGCGCGATCGCCTCGGCCTGGTGCTTGCTCTGCTTCGGCACGGCGAGGTGCGACCCACCCCAGTTGCCGCCGTTGCCGGGCACCTGGGCGATGTCCCACTTGCCCTGGGCGCTCGGTCCGGAGTTCTGCTCGATGACACCGGTCATCCAGGCGGGGCAGGCGATGGTGGCGAACTTCGACTGCTTGAAGGCGGAAACCCACTCCTCCGACCAGGAGCCGTACTTTCCGGAGAGGCCCGAGTCGATGATGTCCATTGTGGTGTCGTAGGCCTGTCGCACGGCCGGGTTGCTGTCGACGACCAGCTTCTCGCTGGTGTCGTAGTAGCTGTAGCCGGAGGTGTTGCCGGCGGTCTGGAGCAGGATGGTGTTGAAGGTGTTGGTGGCCGCGTCGAGGAAGGACGCCCCGGTCTTGGCGGCGACGAACTTCTCGCCGGTGGCGATGTAGTCCTGCCAGGTGGGCCAGAGCTTCGACACCTCGTCCCGCTCGGTGGGCAGGCCGGCCTTTTCGAAGAGGTCCTTGCGGTAGCACATGGCGATGCCGCCGACGTCGGTGCCGAGGCCGATGAGCTGCTTGCCGTCGGCGGTCAGGCCGGCGTTCCACTTCCACTCGAGGAAGTTGCCCTTGAGGTCGGCGGCGCCGTGGTCCAGCAGGTTGACGAAGTTGCCGGGGTTGGCCTTGTACTCGACAAGCAGGCCCTCCTCGATGGCCACCACGTCGCCGGCGCCGCGTCCGGCGGCGAGCCACTGGGTCAGCTTCGGCGAGTACTCGTCGAGGTTGGTGCCGGTGCCACGCTCGACGATCTTCACGCCGGGGTTCGCGGCCATGTACTCCTGGTAGAGCTGCTCGTAGCCGAACTGGCCGAAGACGTCGACGGTCAGGGTGACTGATCCGTCGCCCGGCTCGTCGCTGCCGCCGCAGCCAGCGGTGACGAGCAGGGCGGTGGCGGCGGCGAGGGCCACCGCAGCGAGGCGGCGGCGCGGGAAGACAGCCATGGGTTATCGACCTCTCTCAAGGCGGGCGGGTGGTGGCAGATGGCTAAGAGAGCGCTCTCACGACACTGTGGTGGGTCGCCAACCCACTGTCAAGAGAGCGCTCTCTCAGCGTTGTGGTCCCGTGATGAACGCTCACCGTCGGTGCGGCGTCCGGCAGACGAGGCAACCCCCGACATCGACGAAGGGCGCCACCCCCAATGGGGTGACGCCCTCGCTCGTGGTGGGTCGCTCAGCCGGTGCGCAGACCGTCCAACAGCCTGCGGTCACCGACGACGTCCAGCGTCTCGAAGCTCACCCGCCCCCAGAGCGCCAGCAACAGATCGCTCGCGGTGCCGCTGACCTGGGCGCGGGCATGATGATCGTCGTGGTCGAAGATGGTCGCGGTGTCGAGCAGCGCCACCCCCTCGCCGCGCAACCGCAGATACCACTCCTGGTCCGCATCGGTCGCGCGGAGCTGCACCACCCCGTGCCAGTCACCCGGCACCTGCCGCCGGCCCGCCGGCAACCAGGTGTCCAGCACCTCACTCACCCCGTCGGCCGCTAGCTTCGCCTCCACCGGGTCGCCGGCGCCGATGGCGAGCTGGGCATCCCAGCGGTGCACAGCCGTCTCGTGCGCCGTCCGTCGCGGCCAGAAACCGGCCTTCTTCGGCTGCGGGGCCCAGTTCCACGCCGGCGCCTCGGGGTCGAGCCCGTCGAAGAGGGTCATCACCCGGTCGTAACCCTGCTGCCACAGCTGAAGCGCGTTCACGCCCGGGTCGACCTCGACCTTCTCCCACCGAGGCGGTTGGCTGGTCTGGCCGGAACCAGCGAACGACGACACCCAGTGGTAGAAGCCGGCCAGGTGCAGTGTGAGGTCGTTGACCGTCCAGCCCGGACAGGACAGCACCGGTGTCTCCGGCGGCGCCTCGGCCACCGCTGCCGCGAAAGCCGGACCCTCCGTCCGGAGCGCCCCGATCCAGAAATCCTTGCTGCCCTGCAGTCTGCTCATCGCCATCCTCCCGGGGGTGCCGGGCGACCAGTGGGTGCCACGGCTACTTGTCAGCCTAAGGTGAAGGGCGTGCCAGACGCCTCCGCCCAGCCGACAACCGACGCCGATCGTGCCATCCCCGGTCCACTCGCCGGCTACACCACCCTGCGAACGGGTGGACCCGCCAAGCGGATCGTGGCCGCCGGCAGCGCCGACGAGCTCGTCCACGCGGTACGCGCCGCGACGGAGCCGGTCCTGATCCTGGCCGGGGGCAGCAACGTGGTGATCGGCGACGCCGGCTTCCCCGGCACCGTCGTGCTGGTGCGCTCCCGTGGCATGCGGGTCATCGCCGAGGACGCCACCTCGGTCACCGTACGAGTCGACGCCGGCGAGCCGTGGGACGACCTCGTCGCCGCCACTGTCGCCAACGGCTGGGCCGGGCTGGAGTGCCTGTCCGGCATCCCCGGCTCGACCGGTGCCACCCCGATCCAGAACGTCGGCGCGTACGGCCAGGAGGTCGCCGAAACCATCACCGGCGTCGAGGTGTACGACCGCGTCGAGGGCACCCGCCAGGTCATCCCCGCAGCCCAGTGCGGCTTCGCCTACCGGGGCAGCATCTTCAAGTACGTGGACCGGTGGGTGGTGCTCTCGGTCGACTTCCGACTCACCAGGTCTCCGCTCTCCGGGCCGGTGCGCTACGCCGAGCTGGCCCGAGCCCTCGGTGTCGAGGTGGGCGAGCAGGTGCCGCTGGCCGACGCCCGGACGGTGGTGCTGCGGCTGCGGGCGGGCAAGGGAATGGTGCTCGACGCCAACGACCCGGACACTCGCTCGGTCGGCTCCTTCTTCACCAACCCGGTGCTCGACCGCGCGACGTACGAACAGCTCCTGGAACGCTCCACCGAGCTGGGCGACCCGCCCGCCTGGCCCGGGGCGGACGGCCTGGTCAAGGTGAGCGCCGCCTGGCTGATCGACAAGGCCGGCTTCACCAAGGGCCATCCCGGCGAGGGTGGAGTGGCCATCTCCAGCAAGCACACCCTGGCGTTGACCAACCGCAGCGGCACCGCCCACACCAGCGACCTGCTCACCCTGGCCCGCACCATCCGCGACCAGGTCCACGCCCGCTTCGGCGTAACCCTGCACCCCGAACCAGTCCTCATCAACTGCACCCTCTAACCCACCCCACCAACCCCGGCGTGCCACGGCCGTACCCCGGCCTCGCCCTGCCCCGCCCCGGCCTCACCGCACCTCACCTCACCCCGCGCGTCTCCCGCCACCCCGGCCCCCGGCCCCGCCCCCGGCCCCGCCCCCGGTCGCCCGGGCCCGCCGCCCGCCCGGGCCTCGTTCCGGCCCCGCCCGGTCCCAGCCCGCCCCCGCCCGGTCCCAGCCCGCCCCCGCCCGGTCCCAGCCCGGCCCGCCCAGCCCCGCCCGCCCGGGCCCCGCCCCGCCCCGGCGATCTTGCAGTTTCTGCTGGGACATAGGGGATCTAAGGGAACGAATCGTCGACCGAAAGCGCAAGATCGGCGTGTGGCGTGTGGCGTGTGGCGTGTGCGTGTGGCGTGTGGCGTGTGGCGTGCGGGTGCCCTGTGCCGCAGCGACAGCCCCGCCCGCCCGACCGCGTCGATCATGGAGTTGTGGTGGGGGACAATTGCCTTCTAGGGGGTTAAAGTGCCCACCACAACTCCATGATCGACAGGTGGAGGGCGGGGGTGGGGCAGGGCGGAGTGAGGCGAGGCTGGGCAGGGCGGAGTGAGGCGAGGCGGGGGCGGTTAGGGGAGGGGCCAGGGGAGGGTTAGTTCGCCTTGGCGCCAGCGGGTGGGGTTGTCGAGGATGGGCCAGCCGGTTTCGCGGAGGCGGGTCACCGCGTGCAGCCAACGTTGGCGGGGGCCGAAGGTGGCGTACGGGGCGGCGGCCTGCCAGGCGTCGTCCAGGGCGCGGATCAGCGCGTGCACCGGCTCACCGGGAACGTTGCGGTGGATCAGCGCCTTGGGTAGCCGCTCGGCCAGTTCGGCAGGGCTGCCCAGCGTGGTGAGCTTCGCGGCCAGGGTCAGCGTCCGCGGGCCGTCGGCGTCGATCAGCAGCCAACTGGCGAGCCGCCCCAGCTCGTCACACGTGCCCTCGACGAGCGCTCCGCCGGGAGCGAGCGCGGCGGTCATCGTCTGCCAGGCTTCGGCGACCTCGCTCTCGTCGTACTGTCGCAGCACGTTGAACGCGCGGACCAGCACCGGCCGGAGCCCGGCCAACTCGAACCCACCCCGGGCGAATGTCAGCCCGGGTGGGTCGGCGGCCGGCGCCGCGGCCGCCACCCGGGCCGCGTCGATCTCCAACCCGACCAGCCGTACGTCCGGGCGGACCCCGGCCGCCAGTCGAGCGCGCAACTCCACAGCGGTCACCGGGGTGGCGCCGTAGCCGAGGTCGACCACCAGGGGGTCGTCCGCCTTCAACAACCGGTCGGCGCAGGTGGCGACGCATCGAAGCCGGCCCACCCGCCGACCTGCCCTTCATCCCACCCGGCCCTCCACCCTCCTGACCGGTGCACTGTCCCCTGTGGAGGGTGCTCGATG
>NZ_JBEYSL010000087.1:0-16818 GCF_040642735.1 Micromonospora sp. NPDC047753
GTCGCCGCCGGTCGGGAGCCGACCCCACCACTGCCCGCGCCACTGCTCGGCCGGCTGCCCGAGCTGGTGGAGTTGGAATCTCTCCTCCCCCGGTACGCCGCCGGAGCGACCGGCCTGATCCACGGCGACCTGCGGGTCGACAACGTACTGATCGGCCCGGACGGCCGAGCCTGGTTCTGCGACTGGACCTGGGTCTGCTTAGGGCCGGCCTGGTTCGACCTGGCCGGCCTGCTGCTCACCGCGTACGCCAGCGGGCTGGACGCGGACCGGCTCTTCGCCGCGCACCCGGCCACCGCCGGCGCGCCCCCGGACGCGCTGGACGCGACCCTGGCGGCGTTGGCCGGCTACTACCTCACCGGTGCTGCGGCGGCACCGCCGACGGCCTCGCCGCACCTGCCCGCCCACCAGCGGTGGAGCGGCGAGCAGTCACTCGACTGGCTGGCCCACCGTCAGGGCTGGCGGTGACGCGGACCGGCCCGGGGCGGCCTGGACTCCCGGCGACGCGGACCGGCTCACCGCCGGGCTGACGGTGAGCCGCCACCGTGGTCGAGGGCGTAGCCTGGTCCCCGACGGGCTGGGTCCGTTCGCGCGAAAGGCCGAGCCGTTTTGGCTCGTCCCGGGCGACCTGGTAACCTGGCTCTTCGCGCAGCGATGACGCACGTTCGTCATCACGCGCAATAAGCTGACCAACCCGAGCTATCAAGACGAGGCTGTCGCGTGGCGAACATCAAGTCCCAGATCAAGCGCAACCGGCAGAACGAGAAGGCCCGGCTGCGCAACAAGTCGGTCAAGTCGTCGCTGAAGACCGCCGTCCGGAAGTTCCACGAGGCTGCCGAGGCCGGTGACGTCGAGAAGGCGACCGCGCTCATGCTGGACGCCTCGCGCAAGCTGGACAAGGCCGTCAGCAAGGGCGTGATCCACTCCAACCAGGCCGCGAACCGCAAGTCCGCGATCGCGAAGCGCGTGGTGTCGCTCTCCGCCTGACGATTTCACAGTCAGACTGATTCGGAAAACCCCGGGCCCCAGGCCCGGGGTTTCCGTGTGTCCAGAGGCCGGCCGGTGTTCAACCGAGCCGGCCGTTGCGGGCGAGGGCCCGACGGGCGGCGGCGCTCAGTCTGACGGGTTGGCCCGCCGGGGCGGTGGCACCGGATCGGCGGTGATCACCACGCCGGGGACGCTGTGCGAAACCCACTCCACCCGGGCCCGGCCGACCACCGGTTCCATCTGCCGGCGAAACCGGTCCCGTTCCTGCTCGGGCACGAGCGCGGCGGAGCGGACCACGATCGCGGCCACCATGTCGTTGAGCTTCACCATGGCGGCCACCACGACCGGCAGCACCAGCACCGCCCACCAGCTGACCAACTCGGCGAGGGCGAGCAGCACCGCCAGGGCGATGGCGCCCTCGAAGAAGAGGAAGCACAGCACGCCACCGGGGTTGACGAACCGCAGGCCGAGGAGCCGGGCGTAGAGCGGCCGGTAACGCGCCTCGTCCACGGGAATGGTGGCCCACGCTGGGCGGTTCGCCCCCGTCACCTGGCGCTGCCCTGCCGGGCCGCCGCGACCGAGAAGACCGCGCGCTCCAGGGCGTATGCCCGGTCGTCGGAGCCGCCCTTGACGGCCGCGTTGCACTCGGCGGCGACCTGCATGGCCCGGACCAGGCCCTCCGGTGTCCAGCCCCGCCCCTGCCGCTGCGCCCGCTCGATCTTCCACGAGGGCATTCCGAGGCTGCTGGCGAGCTGGTACGGGCTACCCCGGCCGGCCGATGCCACCCGGGCCACAGTGCGCACCCCGTCCGCCAGGGCATCGGCGATGGGCACCGGGTCGACCCCGACGTGCAGGGCCCAGCGCAGTGCTTCGAGCGCCGCCGGCACGTCGCCGATCATTGTGGCGTCCGCCACCGTGAAGCCGGTCACCTCGACCCGGCCCCGGTAGTAACGGGAGACCGTCTCGGCGCTGATCCGCCCATCGGTGTCGGCGACAAGTTGGGAGCAGGCGGCGGCCAGCTCACGCAGGTCGTTGCCGACCGCGGCGATGAGCGCCTCGGCGGCGTCGTCGGTGCACTTCCCGCCGGCCCGGCGGATCTCGTCGCGGACGAAGGCCAACCGGTCACGGTGCCCCTTGAGCTTGGCGGCCGGGACCACCGTCGCGCCAGCCGCCCGCAGACCGTCGGCGAACGCCTTGCCCTTGGCGCCGCCCAGGTGCAGCACCAGCAGCTGGACCTCCGGGTCGGGATTCTTCGCGTACGCCAACAGCGCGGCGACCAGGTCCTTGCGGGCGTCCTGGCCGGAGCGCAGGATCAGCAGCCGCCGCCCGCCGAACAGCGAGGGGCTGAGCATCTCGGCGATCTCGCCGACGGTGAGCGCGCTGGCCTGGTACTCGCGGACGTCCACCTCGGGGTCGACACTGCGAACCTTCGCGACAGCTTCGGTGACCGCGCGCGTGGCGAGGAGCTCCTCGTCACCGAGGACGAGCAGAATGGGTGCGAGGCTGGCGGGGGTCACGCCGCCCATATTCGCACGGCCTGCGGCGGGATCGTGCCTGCTCATTCGCTGCTTGATCGGCGCAGCCCGCACACAGCGCAAATCCAGACATCCAACTCAATTCCCTTTTAATTCGCAAGTCGCCCGATTGATTGGCGGCCCGCCGTCCCACGGGGGTCAGGGCTGCCGGCCGGCGGGCACACCTCGCCGGGCTACCGCCAGACCGCCGCCCGTCCGGACCGCCGCCACGTCGCCGTCCGTGTCGGTACGCAGCACCCGCACGCCGCCCCTGCCCAGTTGGGCGAGCAGCCGCGGACTCGGGTGCCCGTAGGTGTTGCCCGTGCCCACCGGCACGAGTGCCACCGCCGGCCGCACCGCATCAAGGAAACCCTGGTCCTGGTACGCCGAACCGTGGTGCGCGACCTTCAACACGTCCGCCCGTAACTCGCCGGGGGCCGCCCGCGCCACCATCGCGTGCTGCTCCTCGGTCTCCGCGTCGCCGGCCAACAGGATCCGCACCCCGGCCACTGTGGCGCGCAGCACCAGCGAGTTGTTGTTCGGGTCGGACCTGGTCCCGGCCAGCGGGTACGGCGGGCCGAGCACCAGCAGGTCGACCCCACCCACCGGGTGACGAGCGCCGGCCACGGTGGTCAGCAGCGCGGCCCGCCCTCCGGTGGCCGCCGCCCGAACCAGGTCCCGACCGCTCTCCGGGTCGGTGGACGACGGCGTCAGCACGGCACCCACCCGCCGTCCCCGGAACACCCCGGCCACCCCGCCCACGTGGTCCGCGTGGAAGTGACTGATCACCAGCAGAGGCACCTCCCGTACGCCGAGCCGACGTAGGCAACCGTCCACCGCACCCGGTTCCGGCCCGGCGTCCACCACCACGGCCCGGCCGGGGCCGACCGGGAGCACCAGGGCGTCGCCCTGCCCCACCGCGCAGGCCACCACCACCCAACCGGCGGGCGGCCAGCCGGCGGCTACCAGTCGAACCGGCAGGGCACCCAGCACGGCGGCTACCCCGACCACTGCCACCAGCCGGCGTACGAGTGGCCGGCGCACCGCGATCAGCAGCGCGACGGTCAGCCCGGTCAGCAGCAGGGCACCGGGCACCCCGCCCGGCCACGGCAGGGTGCCACCTGGCAGTCGGGCTCCGTGCCGGGCGATGACCACCAGCCACCAGGCCGGCCAACTCGCCAGCCACGCGACGAATTCGGCGCCGGCCGGCCAGATCGGCGACATCATGGCCGCCAGCACGCCCAGCACTGTCGCTGGCGCGATGGCCGGCACCGCCAGCAGGTTCGCCGGCACCGCCACCAGGCTCACAGTGCCGGAGATCCCGGCGACGACCGGGCCGCAGGCAAGTTGGGCAGCCGCCGGCACGGCCAACGCCTCGGCCAGCCCAGGCGGAACGCCTCGCCGACGCAGTCCGTCCCGCCAACGCGGCGCGAGCAGCAGCAGGCCACCGGTGGCCAGCACGGAGAGGGCGAACCCGGGATCCCCGGCCAACTCGGGGTCGACGAGCACCAGCACGGTCACGGCGGCGGCCAGCGCGGGCAGCGCTGCCCGAGGTCGACCGGCGGCGAGCGCGGCGAGCCCGATCGCTCCCATCGTGGCGGCCCGTACGACGCTCGGCGACGGACGGACCAGAATGACGAACCCCACCAGCGCCACCCCGCACAGCGCGGCGGCGAGCCACGGGCCGGCGCGCGACCACCGGGCCAGCAACAACACCGCACCCACCACGATCGCGACGTTGGAGCCGGAAACCGCGTTGAGGTGTGTCATCCCGGTGGCCTGGAAGTCCGCCTCGACGGCGGGTGGGAGTCGGCTGGTGTCGCCCACCACCAGACCCGGCAGCAGCCCGCCGGGGTCATCGGGCAGCGGCGCGCAAGCCCGTTGCAGCCCGGTACGCAGCGTCCCGGCGGCGCGCTGCGCCCAGGACGACGTGCCGTGCCGTTCCGGTGGGCCATTGGTGCTGAGCACCGCTGCGGTGAGGTCGCCACCGCGCGGAACGCCGAGCCGACCGTCAACGGTGAGGCGCTGCCCGGGCAGCAGGCCCCGCCACGCCGGGTCGGTCGCCAGGACGAGTAGCCGCACCGACGCGTGGATCCGTCGACCATCCGGGCCGGTGAGCCGGACCAGCTCGGTCGACACCAGCAGCATCCCCGGTCGCCCGGCGCTCCGGATCGGGCGCGGGTCGTCCCGGACCACCAGGTCGGCGGTGACCGGCGCGCGTTGCTCGGCCAGGGCACGGATCGCCGGCGCGTCGCGCACGGCGAGCTGGGCGGCGGTGGCCGCACCCCCGCAGACCACACCGAGGCCGACCGCCACGGCCACCCACCCGTAGCGCAGCGCCATGGCTCGGGGACGGCCGAGACGGCCGAGCAGGTGGACAGCACCAATCGCCGTCAGACCGACCGCCGCGCCGGCCACCAGCAGAACCGCGCGGCTGCCGAGGTGCAGCCCGGCGAGCGCGGTGAGCCACGCCGCCACGGCGAGCCCTGCCAGTCGCAGATCCGGCGGCTCCGACCGGGTCCCGCCGGCCAACAGCGCGGCCTGAGCCGACCCTGCCGATGGCGCGGCCTGGGCCGGCCCGGCCGGCGGCACGGCCTGAGAAGGCCCAGCCGGCGGTGCGGGCTGGGGTCCGCCGACCTGCGGTGGGTCAGCGGCGACGGCGGACTCGCTCACACCGTCACCAGGTCCTTGAGCTGCTCGTAACGGGCATCGCCGATCCCGTCGACCTGGCGTAGGTCGCCAACGGACTTGAACCCGCCGTGCTGATCCCGGTGGCTGAGGATCCGTTGGGCGAGCACCGGCCCCACCCCGGGCAGCGCGTCGAGCTGCGCCAGCGTCGCGGTGTTGAGGTTCACCGGCCCGGCGGCGGGAGCCGCACCGCCCGCCGCAGGCCCGGCCGCACCACCCGGCACCGGCGCTGGCGTCACCCCGACCACGATCAGCTCACCGTCGGTGACCTTGCGGGCGGGATTGAGCAGCGCCACGTCGACCCCCGGGAGCGCGCCGCCGGCCGCCTGCACCGCGTCGGCGAGCCGGGACCCGGCCGGCAGGCGCACCAGACCGGGTTTTCGGACTTTGCCCGCGACCGCCACCACCAGCTCGCCGGAGCTGGACACGCTCGGGTCACCGGCCGGTGCGGCCGACGCGGCGTCGCTGGCCAGTGGGACGACCGTCTCCGACTGCGGCCGGGCCTGCCAGGCCCAACCTGCCGCGCCCAAGACCACCACCGCGGCGACCACCGCCAACGCCCGCACGCCCCGCCGCCCAGGGTCGAACGCCGACGGGCCGGGCAACCGAGACTCGGGCGGGACCGCAAGGCCGTCCGGTGCTGGCTCCGCGACCGATGCCGCAAGCTGGGACGGCAACACGCCACCCGGGGTTGCGTCCACGAGCGGCGCACCAAACGGGGGTACGCCCGCGGCCGACGCCTCGGGCCGGGGTAACGGTGCGACAACCGTCTCCGTCAACCGGCGCAGGCGCTGGCGTACCTCTGTCTCCTCGTCGTGCGACACAACGCGACGCTATGACGGCGGCCGAGACGGTGGAGTGCGGCGGCACCGCCCTGTGGATGGCCAACCTCACTGTGGACAACTACCTGATCAAGCATCGATTTGCTAAGGGGTCAGCATGTTGGGCCTGGTCTGGTCAGAGCCGGCCCCGGACGCCAGAGGAGGAACCAAGCTGCGTTTCAGGACTGGGGGCGCGCCTGGCGAGGCGAAGGCTCCGAGCCCGGCGGGCCGGATATCCGGCGACCGGTCCTTCCCCGCGTGCGCTTCCGCCGCGGCCGAGTGCCAGTCTTGGCAGCAGTGCGTCCAGCAGGTCGACGCCGCCTTGAGCCTGTCGTTCCGTCACCGTTGATCGCGCGTCGGCCGGCGGCCAGCATGCTGAGCACAGCGGTGACGGCGAAGATGCCCGGCCAGAGGGGCCACCCGCTCTCGCTTTCGACGAGTTCTTCCGGCAGCCGCGGGTCGACCAGGCCCTGGGGATCACGCACCACCGTGACTCGTTGCCCCACTGCCCCTTCTGGCTTGTCCGACGCTCCAGTGGGATTCCCTGGCCACCGCCCCAATTCCCCGGGAATACGCTGATTGTGCTGATCGGCGAGGGTGTAGTGAAGCTGATGAACCTTCCCCGTCTCATCGCGCAGGGAAATGACGGTGGCTACGACCCGCTCGCCGCGATGCGTGAGCACAGCCGACCACAATCCCTGGGCAGCAACGAGCATGAGAAAGGCACTGACCAGCGAAGCGAGGACCAGCAGGACCACGTGCGGTGGCATCCCGGGCGAGGTCACCCGCACGGCCACCGCCAGGGAGACGCACCACAATAAGAGGGCTGGGATGATGGTGTCCTCGGCTCGGATCCAGGTTGTCGCTCCCACGGTCCCGACCGCCTGGGTGACGGTGAACACCACCAGGTACACCCCGGCCAACGGGTTGACCCATCGACGAACACCGAGAGCCCTCATGGGCGCAGCGTAGGTCCGGTAGGCAACGACTCAGGTATTGCGCGCCAGGCCGGCCTAGCGCTGACTCAATGAGTGGCCTCAGATCGTCCGGGCGGGTCGCCATCATTGCGGTGCGTCAGCGTCGGGCAGGGCCGACCGGCCAGCATGCAGAACGCGGCGAGGACGGCGAAGACGACCGGAAGGAGGATCAGGTTGCACATCCCGGTCGGTCCATTGAGGAGCGCGAAGTAGAGTACGGCTGAGTGCGGGCTCGACTACGGCAGATACACATCGACGGGCACACCTTCACGTGGCGCGCGGCGCTGCACAGCGTGCAGGTCAACGGTTTCTACCACCGGGCCGTCTACGTTCGCGCCTGGGGATCCGGCGGGAAGAACAGCCAGAAACTCGAAGCGGATCTGTTGTCGGCCCCCGGCCCGTACGTTGTCGACAACGGCTACCCCACACCCGCCGACGTGCGGGAGGTCATCATCTGCGGCCTGAAGAGTGGTTGGCAGCCAGAGCAGCGGGGCGGAACGTTCGTGCTGTCCGATCGCGAGCATAGGGCCAACTTCGCGGCGTCGGGGTTCCATCTGACCAACCCCGTACGCCCGGGCGAGGGCGCGGACCCCACGACCCACGAGGCTCAGCAGCAGGGCTGACGGCCGGTGGGGCGACAGCGCCCGACCGGCCGACGGGCCTGCTACAGGTACGGGCGGGTGATGATCTCGATGGCGTGTCCCGCCGGGTCGAAGAAGTAGAAGCCCCGTCCACCGTGCTCGGTGTTGGTCTCCCCCTCCCGCTTCAGCTGCGGGTCGGCCCAGTACGTGATGCCACGTCCCTCGACGAACGCCAGGCACCGCACGAACAACTCGTCGTCGACGAGGAACGCGTAGTGCTGCATCTGGATGTCCACCGGCGGCTCGGCGAACTGGAGCAGCACACCCTCATCCAGTTGGACGTTGGCGAACGGCCCCCACCACGGTGCCTCCGGCAGCTCGAACAGCTCCCGGTAGAACGCCGCCGAGGCGCTCTTGTCCTTGCTGGCGATGATGGTGTGGTTGAACGTGACTGTCATCCGTGCCGTCTTCTTCCCGGTCGATCCGAAGACCCGACCGGAGGCCCAGCAGCGTTCACCCAACCACGCAGATGACGAACCCCCGAGGGCACCGACGCCCCGGATCCCGCACGAGAGACGCGAATATCGCGTTGATCTCGGCGTGGTGGCTGAAGTAGCCAGAACCTCCGGGGGTAGGCCCATCTGGGGCGCGCACGGAGGCTAACACAGCGGCGCGGGCAGGGATCATTCACCGTTTCTGGAGCATGACCGAGGCGACTTCTGCCAGAAGCGCCAACGCCCATTCGAGTTGCCGGCAGTCGCTGTGTCCTCGGCACTCCAGGCACCCGCCCGCCCGCCACGGCAGGTCGATCGCCCGGCTCCAGTGAGCATCCAGCACCCGCCTCGCCATGAACAGTTCGGTCGCCGCTGACACCGGTTCATCGATTGGCATGTTCGGCGCCTCCGCGCGATCCGAAGTGGCCCGCCCCGGGGGTCGAAGCCTTGCGATGAACTCCCTCAGGGCGGGCAGACCGGACACTTCAGGAGTGCTGAAGTCCAGGAGCACCCGGCCACTGTCTCACTGTATCTACTGTCTCGGTGTAGTCAAGTTCTCACTATCTCCACTTTGCCGCGTTGCCGCCTTGCCTCGATCACGCCTGGGCTGGAAACATGATCTCTGCTGAAGTCCGGGAGAGCCGCTCATGCCGACGAGACCACCGCATTACCGCCGCGTAGCGGATGACATCGAGCAGAAAATCCGCTCGGGCGAATACTCGCCTGGCCAACAACTGCCATCGGTGTCCGAGATCGGCGAGCTCTACAACGTGGCACGCTCCACGGCCTATCGAGCCGTCAAGGAGCTACACGAGCGGAACCTGATCTACGGTCAGCAGGGGCAGGGCGTCTTCGTCGCGGACAGCTAGAAGCCGAGCGATCTAGGCGGTCAGCGGGCCTCTGGGTCGAGGCCGAGCACGGCCCGTCCGCCGTCCACCGGCAACGTCACTCCATTGACGAAGCTCGCCGCGGGTGACAGCAGGTACGCGACCGCCTCGGCCACCTCTTCGGCCCTCCCGATGCGGCCCACCGGGTGCAGCCGGGTCAGCTCGGCGTCGATCCACTGGGCCTGGGTGGGCTCCTGGGTGGCGAGGAACTCGGCGTGCCGCTCGGTGGCGATCGAGCCGAGCGCTACCGCGTTGGCCCGGATGCCGTGCCGCCCGTACTCGACTGCCAGCGCCCGGGTCAGCCCTTCCACCGCGGCCTTCGCCGTCGCGTACGGCAGGGCACCGGACACCGGTCGCCGGGCCTGGTGCGACGAGACGTTGACTATGGCGCCGCCGGCCTCGCGGGCGAGGAATCGGCGGACGGCGACCGCCGCGCCCACCACGGCTGGCCGCAGGTTCAACCCGATCAGGTCCAGTACCGTGTCGGCCGACGCGGAGTGCAGCGTGGCGTCGCGGAAGACCGCTGCGTTGTTCACCCAGCCGGTCAGCGGCGCGGCGCGGTCCGCCAGTTCGGCGGCGTGCTCGGCCACCTGCTCGTCGGCGGCGTCGCCGACCACCGCGACGAGCCGATCGGCGGCCGGATGGTCGGCCAACCAGTCGACCGCGTCGGCGTCGCGTTCCAGTACGACGATGGTGGCGCCTGTCGCCAGCAGCCGTTCCACCACGGCCCGGCCGACACCGCGACCGCCTCCGGTCACCACCTGTGAGGTGGACACCGCTCAGCCCTCCGGGCGGCGGTGGACGACCACACAGGCCAGGCCCGGCCCGGCGTGCGCGGCGACGACGGCACCGGCCTCGGAGACGTACGTGTCGTGCAGCCGGTCGCCGAACCGCTCGGTCAGTGCGGCGCGCAACGCCTCGGCCCGTTGCGGCGCGGCCAGGTGGTGCACCCCGAGATCCACGTCGTCGCCGTCGGCCGCCTCGACGGCCAGGTCGACGAGACGGGCCACTCCCCGGCTGGCGGTGCGAACCTTCTCGCGCAACACGATCGCCCCGTCCGGCATGTGCATGATCGGCTTGACGGACAGCGCGGTGCCGACCAACGCCTCGGCGGCGTTGATCCGGCCGCCCCGGCGAAGGAACTCCAGCGTGTCGACGTAGAACCAGACAGTGGTGCGGGCGATGGCGGCGAGCGCCGCGTCGCGTACGGCGGCAAGGTCGTGGCCGGCTTCGGCGACGGTGGCGGCGGCGATGGCCGGAAAGCCCAGCCCCATGCCCGCCGAGCGGCTGTCCACCACCTCGACCCGACCGTCCAGGTCGGCGGCGGCGAGCCGGGCGGCCTCCACCGTGCCGGACAGCGCGGCGGAGATGTGCACCGAGACGATCCCGTCGGCACCGGCGTCGAGCAGCCGGCGGTACGTGCGGGCGAACTGCTCGGGTGCCGGGCGGGAGGTGGTCGCGGTGACCCGGCGGGCGCTCAACGCCCGTGTGGCGTCGGCCGGCTGGGTCTCCACCCCCTCCAGCCCTTCCGCGCCGTTGAGCACGACGGTCAACGGCACGACGGTCAGCCGGTGCGCCTGCACCAGCTCGGACGGAAGGTAGGCGGTGGAGTCGATGACAACCGCGACGGGCATGCCCGGCACGCTAGCCGATCGAGGCCGCGAACGCCGAGGCGTGAGTGCTCAGACCGCGTCGACGGCGACCGGGGCGGTGATCAGGCCGACGTTGTGCGCCCGCAACTGCCAGCCACTGACGTCCTGGGGACGCCCGATGGCCGGCGCACTGTCGTCGTGCCGTAACTCACTCCAGTGGCAGTTGGCCAACGAGCCGACGGAGCGCAGCACACCGGTGTCCCAGCCGAGCAGATGGCCCATGCCCTGTCGGGAGCCGCCACCGTGGGTGGCGATCACCACCGTGCCGCCGGCTGCGGCCTCGGCCGCCTCCCGCAGCGCGGCACCGACCCGCTCGCCGAGGTCGTGCAGGGGCTCCAGATCCGCGCCCGGGTCCGGGTCGCCGGCCCGCCAGCGCGCGTACTCGTCGGGAAATCGCTCGGCGACCTCGGTGAGGTGCAGGCCCTGCCACTGGCCGAAGTGCCGCTCGCGCAACCGGGCGTCGGTGCGGACCGGCAGGCCCGTCAGCGCGGCGAGCGCGGCGGCGGTCTCCGCGGCGCGGCTCAGGTCACTGGCCACGATGGCGTCGGGCCGCAGCGCCGCGAGCAGCGGCGCGGCGGCGCGAGCCTGGTCGCGACCACGCTCGTTAAGGGGTACGTCGAGCTGCCCCTGGACGCGGTTGGCGGCGTTCCAGTCGGTGTTGCCGTGCCGCCAGACGATCAGTCGGGTCATTCGGCGGCGGCGGACCCGCTGGCGTCGGCCTCGACCAGGTCGCGATCGACGAACGGGATGGTGGGGCAGTCCTTCCAGAGGCGGTCGAGTCCGTAGAACTCGCGCTCCTCGGTGTGCTGGACATGCACCACGACGTCGACGTAGTCGAGCAGCACCCAGCGGCCACCACGCTCGCCCTCGCGCCGCACCGGCTTCGCCTTCTCCGGAAGCTCCAGCAGGCGCTCCTCGATGGCGTCGACGATGGCCAGCACCTGACGCTCGTTGGGGGCAGCAGCGAGCACGAACGCGTCGGTGATGGCGAGCTGGTCGCCGACGTCGATGATCGTGATGTCCTGCGCCTTCTTGTCGGCGGCGGCCTGGGCGGCAGCGATAGCCAGCTCGTGAGCGCGTTCGGAAACTGTCACCGTTCTCCTTCGATCAAGCGTGCGATCCTCCAAGCGTCTCATACCCGGCGGCACCCCGATCGTCCAGTTCTGGTCGGTTAGCGCCACGAACCTGGTCATAACGGGCGTGCTCAGCGCTGATAGAGGCTCCGCTTGGCGATGTACTGCACCACACCGTCCGGCACCAGGTACCAGACCGGCTCACCTCGGGCGACCCGGGCGCGGCAGTCGGTCGACGAGATGGACATCGCGGGCACCTGGATCAGGCTGACGGTGTCCGCCGGGAGATGCTTGTCGCTCAGCGGGAAACCGGGCCGGGTCACGCCGACGAAGTGGGCCAGCTCGAAGATCTCATCCAGGTCCTTCCAGGACAGGATGCGTTGCAGGGCGTCCGCGCCGGTGATGAAGAACAACTGCACCTTCGGGCCGTACTCGGCCTGAAGGTCACGCAGCGTGTCGACGGTGTAGGTCGGCCCACTACGGTCGATGTCGACCCGGCTGACCTGGAAGCGGGGGTTGGAGGCGGTGGCGATCACCGTCATCAGGTAGCGGTCCTCGGCCGGGCTGACCGGTTCGTCGGCCTTCTGCCACGGCTGCCCGGTGGGCACGAAGACCACCTCGTCCAGGCCGAACCGGTCCGCCACCTCGCTGGCCGCGACGAGGTGCCCGTGGTGGATCGGGTCGAAGGTGCCACCCATGATCCCGATCCGCCGGATATCTTCCTCCACCCGATGATCGTAGGCCGAGCGTCGTGGCCGACCGTCCCGGCCCGTCCCCGCCGTACGTCACCTCACTCCAGCCCACGGTCCAGCGCGCCGCGACCACCCCGACGCCGCACGGTGATCGACTCGGCTCAGCTTGCCAGGGGGTCGCCGTTCTTCGCGCGTCAGCGTATATTCGTCAACGAGTAACCGTTGACGAGCGAGGGAGTCACAGTGCCGAAGCGGCGCAAGGTCGGCAACCTGCTGGCGCTGGCCGTGCTGTCCGCCCTGGTCCAGCGGCCGATGCACCCGTACGAGATCGCCACCGCGCTGCGGGGCTGGGGCAAGGACCAGGACATGGACTTCAAGTGGGGGTCCTTCTACACGGTGATCGGCAACCTGGACAAACACCACCTGATTGAGGCGGTGGAGAACGTGCGCGAGGGCCGACGCCCGGAACGCACCGTCTACCGGATCACCGACTCCGGTCGGGCGGAGCTGGTCGACTGGGCCCGCGAGCTGGTCTCCACCCCGATGGCGGAGCATCCCCGTTTCCGGGCCGGGTTGTCGGTGCTCGCCGCGCTGCACCCGGACGAGGCCACCGGCCTGCTGCGGCAACGACTCGACCTGCTGGAGGCCGCGCTTCGCCAGGACCGCGAGACGCTCGACACGCACCTTCGGGAGATCCCTCGGCTGTTCCTGGTGGAGTCGGAGTACGACCTCGCCATCCGGAACGCGGAGGCCGACTGGCTGCGGGCGCTGCTCGCGGAGCTGACCTCGGGGACCTACCCCGGGTTGGACACCTGGCGGGCCTTCCACGAGACGGGCGAGATGCCGGCCGAACTGACCGAGTTGGCCGAGAGCAGGCTCGCCCCGAAGTCCAACCCCGACACCCCCACCCCGGAGGCAGGCACCGACACCACCGGCTGAAGAGCGGCCCCGGCGAGGTGCGCCAACACCTCACCGGGGCCCTGACCCCGAACCGACGCCTGGGAAGGCACCCGGCCCGAAGCGGCAACCACGAGGATAACCGGGCTCCCTCCCAGGTCCGCGCGCCCGCGCACCGACCACACCAGGTCCGCGCGCCCGCGCACCGACGACCACACCAGGGAGAGAGCATGACCACTGTACGAACCGCGATCGTCATCGGCGGTGGCATCGCCGGGCCGGTGACAGCGCTCGCGCTGCGCCGCGCCGGCATCACCGCAACCGTCTACGAGGCGTACCCGACCACGGCCAGCGGCATCGGCGGAACCCTCGCCCTCGCGCCCAACGGCGTGGCGGCTCTGCGTACGGTCGGCGCGCACGAGGCGGTGACGGCGATCGCCACACCGATCGAACGCAGCGCTCTGGCCGTCGGCCGGCGTCGGATCGCCATGCCCACGCTGACCGGGGTGCCGCCGCTGCGCGTGGTGCACCGGGCCGAGCTGTACCAGGTGCTGCACGACCAGGCCTTCGCCGAGGGCGTGCCGTTCGCGTACGGCAAGCGGCTGGTCGACGCCGAGCAGACCGGCGACGGCGTGATCGCACGTTTCGAGGACGGCAGCATCGCGACCGCGGACATCCTCGTCGGCGCGGACGGGATCCGCTCCACGGTCCGGGGTCTCATCGACCCCGCCGCGCCCGGCCCCCGGTTCACCGGGCTGCTCGGCTTCGAGGCGGTCGCCCGGCACGACGTGGACGCCGAGCCGGGCACAATGACGTTCGCGTTCGGCCGGCGCGGCTACTACCTGTACTGGCCGGAGCCGGGCGGCGGCACCCGGTGGGGGGCCAACCTGCCGCAGCAGCGGCCGATGAGCCTCGTCGAGGCCCGGGCGCTGCCGGCGGAGCAGTGGCTGGACACGCTGCGCGCCGCCTACGGCGACGACGACCCGGGCCGGGAGTTGATGGCGACCAGCAACGCCGACGATCTCCAGGTGGTCGGGTCGTTGCAGATCATGCCGCCCGTGCCGCACTGGTATCGGGGCCGGATGGTGCTGGTCGGCGACGCCGCGCACGCACCGTCGAACAGTTCGGGGCAGGGTGCGTCGCTGGCCGTCGAGAGCGCCGTGCAACTCGCCCGCTGCCTGCGGGACCTGCCGGACGTCCAGGCGGCGTTCGCCGCGTACGTGCGGCTGCGGCGTGCCCGGGTGGAGAAGGTCGCGGCCCGCGCGGCCCGGATCAACCACGCGAAGGCCCCCGGTGCGGTAGCGCGGACACTGATGCCGTTGCTGATGCCGCTGATGGTGCGCACCGTGCTGGACCCGGAGAAGACCGTCGCCGACGAGCAGCGTTACGTCATCGACTGGGACTCGCCGGTCACGGCGGAGCCCGCCCTGCGCTGAGCGGTGACTGCGGGGTGGCCGGCCAGCCACCCCGCAGCGGCCATCGCCTTCGCGGCCGGCGATCGGGCCGGCCGCGAGGCGCGGGCCGGCCACCCACGGCGTCAGGAGGCGCGGGCAGCGGTCAGGCCGAGGCGGCGGCCACCGCCGTCCGGGCGACCAGCGCGCGACGGAGGTCGTCGGCGGCGTCGGTCACCACCCGGCGCAGGCCGGGGGTCAGGTCGTCGCGGGCCAGCAGCGCCGCGGCCGCCTCCCGGGTGGGCTGCGCCACGGCGTAGCGGGGGAACGCCAGGGCTGCCACCCGGTCGGCCGTCCAGGGGGTACGCAGATGCGCGGCGGCCGGCATCTCCGCGAAGTACCGATCGACGTACGCGGCGGTCAGGTCGGCCTGCTCGGGCTGCCAGAACCCCTCGGCGATCGCCTCCAACAGCCGACCGGACAGTGCGGTGTCCCGCACGATGATCTCCCAGGTCGCCTGCTTGACCACCGGGTCGGGCAGTGCCGCCCGGCAGTGGGCGGCCCGTTCCGCGCCCGTGGAGCTGTTGTCGGCGGCGGCCTCGATGGCGATCTCCGCCTCGCCGGCGGCACCCAGCACCACCAGGCGGCGCAGCACCGCCCAGCGCAGCTCCGCGTCGACCTTCAGACCGGCTGGCACGTCCCGGCCGGCGAGCCAACCGACGAGCAGATCCGCGTCGGTGGTCGCGGCGATCCAACCCCGTGCGGCGGCGAGCTGCAACGACTGCCCGGCCGGTGCGCCGTCGAGCAGCCGCTGGCACGTCCCCGCGACCCTGGCCAGCGCCGCGGAGCGGGTCAGCGGGTCGAGGTAGCGGTCAACCAGGGACCGGCTGAGCGTCAGGACGTCCTCCGCGATGATCACCTCGGTCTCGGCGGGCAGCGCGGCGGCCATCAGGTCGACCAGGCCGGTGACCGGCCGCTCGCCGTCGATCGTCGCGTCCAGTGCCTCGCGCCAGAGCACCGCCCGGGCCAGCGGGTCGGTCAGAACGGGCAGCACCTGCGGGACGGCGCCCGCCGACGCCGGGTCGAGGCGAACTTTCGCGAAGGTGAGGTCACCGTCGTTGAGCAGCAACAACCGGGCCGCCGGCTCGGCGGTCAACGCACCGATAACGGTACGACCCCCGTCGGCGTTCGAATCGATGTCCACCTCGTCGCGCCGCGCGCTGCCGTCCATCGAGTAGCGGCCCACGCCGATCCGGTGTGGGCGCAGCACCGGGTACGACTCGGGCGCGGTCTGCACCACTGCCACCTCGCTGTAGCGACCGTCCGCGTCCACGGCGACCTCGGCGCGCAGCGTGTTGACCTGCGGGCGGCGCAACCACAGCTCGGCCCAGTCGGACAGGTCCCTTCCGCTGCTGGCGGAGAGGCTGGCCAGCAGGTCGGCGAGGGTGGCGTTGCCGAAGCGGTGTGCGGCGAAGTGCGCGTTCAGGCCGGCGAGGAAAGCCTCGTCGCCGAGCCACGCGACCAGTTGCCGCAGCACGCTGGCGCCCTTGGCGTACGAGATGCCGTCGAAGTTGAGCAGGCCCGCCTCGGCGTCGACGACCTCCGGAGGGGCGATCGGGTGGGTGGAGGGCCGCTGGTCGGCGGCGTAGCCCCAGGCCTTGCGCCGCATCGCGAAGGTCGTCCAGGCCTGGTCGAAGCGGGTCGCCTCGGCGGTGACCCGGGTGCCGAGGTATTCGGCGAAGGACTCGTTCAACCACAGGTCGTCCCACCAGCGCATGGTGACCAGGTCGCCGAACCACATGTGCGCCATCTCGTGGGCGATGGTGGTGGCCCGCTGCTCGCGTTCGGTGTCGGTGACCGCCGAACGGAACACATAGTCGTCGCGGAAGGTGACGATGCCGGGATTCTCCATCGCCCCGGCGTTGAACTCGGGCACGAACGCCTGGTCGTACTTGCCGAACGGGTAGCGCTCGGTGAAGAGCTGGTGGAACCGGTCCAGACACTGCCGGGTGACGTCGAAGATCTCGTCGGCGTCGGCGTCCAGGTGCTCGGCGAGCGACCGGCGGCAGTAGATGCCCAGCGGCACGCCGTCGTGCTCGGCCCGCCGGACGTGGTACGGCCCGGCGATCAGCGTCGAACAGGTCGATGTCGTCGACTGTCAGCCCGG
>NZ_JBEYSL010000088.1:0-16793 GCF_040642735.1 Micromonospora sp. NPDC047753
AGCAGGTCACGCATCAGCCGCTCCCCCTCGGCGATGCCGTCCTCGGTCTCCCGGTGCAGCCCGGTCGGGTCGACGCCGGCTGCGCGCAGCGCGTCGCGCCAGCCGGCCCTCCGGTCGTCGCCGACGCCGGAGCCGTCGGGCCAGCCGATGAAGGCGATCCGCCGGTGGCCGGCGTCCAGCAGGCGCCGGGTGGCCTGGGCGGTGCCGGCGGCGCCGTCCACGTCCACCCAGGGGTGCGCGTCGAGCGCGTCCCACGGGCGGCCGAAGGTCACGAACGGTACGTCCCGGTCGGCGAGCCATTCGGTACGCGGGTCGCCGTACTTGGTGCCCACCAGCACGAACGCGTCCAACTCGTAGGTGCCGAGCAGGTCACCGTAGGTGGCGATCTCCCGTTCGTCGTCGGTGGCGGTGTAGAGCAGCACCCGGTAGCCGGCGGCGTCGGCGGTCTCGGTGAGGCCGTGCAGGAAGCGGTCGAGCACGGAGCCGTTGATGCCGTCGCGGGTCGGGTCGATGCGGGCGGCGATGAGGCGGGACCGGCCGGTGCGCATCTGTCGGGCGGCCTGGTTGGCCCGGTAGCCGAGCGCGTTGATCGCGTCCTGGACCCGCTGACGGGTCTCCTGCCGCACGATGTGCGGGCTGTTGAGGACGTTGGACACGGTCTGCCGGCTGACTCGGGCGTGCCGGGCCACCGTCGCGATGGTCACCTTTTCGGCCACTTAATCCCTCTCGCCATCTTGAACGATCCAATTTGGATAAGGCAGGATTGGATCGTTCAAGTTTCTGGAATGTTTCGCACTTTGCACCGCCAGGGGCGCGTTGTCAAGATGGCCGCCCCGCACCCCGAGGATCTGGAGCCACACCGTGATCGAACGCCAGCTGCAACCCCTCCTGCACGAGTTGGTAGGGGTGGTCTTCGCCCCGACCAGCGCGCTGGGGGACGCGACCGGGCAGATCCGCCCGACCGGCGTCCAGGGCGTCTTCCACGCCGACGCCCGGGTGCTCTCCCGCGCCGAGCTGCGGGTCGACGAACGGGAACTCGAGGGGCTGACCCGCGGCGACGACGGCCCACACGGTGCACGCTTCGTCGGCCTGGCCCGCTGGCTCGGCGACCCCACCCCCGACCCGACGGTCCGCGTCGACCGCCTGCGCCGGGCCACCCGCAACGGCCTCACCGAGGAGCTGCGGATCGTCTCCACCGCCACTGTCGACGTCAACGCCACCGTCACCGTCGACCTCGGCTGCGACCTGGCACCCATCGAGGCCGTCAAGTCCGGTGGCGCCGCCGCCGCGCTGGAGGCCAAGACCGGCCAGCCGGGCGTGCTCACCTGGTCGGGAGCGGGAATCACAGTCACCGTCACCGCTTCCGACGCGGACGTGCTGGCCGACGCCGATCGTGCGACCGCGCCACGGCTGGCGTGGCCGGTTCACCTGGCTCCCGGCGGCGAGACCGTGCTGCGCTGGCAGTTGACCGTCGAGGACCCGCGCGCCGTCGTCGTCGGCCCAGCCGGCGAGCCGGAGTGGTCCCGACCCGAGGTGACCGCCGACGACCGACGCCTCGTCCGACTGCTGGACCGCAGCCTCGACGATCTGCGTGGCCTCCGACTGGCCGAGACCGGCGCCCCCGGGGACGTGTTCCTCGCCGCCGGCGTGCCCTGGTTCCTCACCCTGTTCGGCCGGGACAGCCTCTGGGCCGCCCGGATGATGCTGCCGCTCGGCACCGACCTGGCCGCCGGCACCCTGCGCGTACTGGCCCGCCGGCAGGGCACCCGGTTCGACCCGGCAACCGGCGAGGCCCCCGGCAAGATCCTGCACGAGCTGCGCCGACACGAGTTCACGGTGCCCGGCAACGGCCTGCGCCTTCCGCCGGCGTACTACGGCACCGTCGACGCCACGATGCTCTGGGTCAACCTGCTGCACGACGCGTGGCGCTGGGGCATGCCCGCCGAGCAGGTCGAGCCCCTGCTGCCGCACCTGGAGGCGGCTCTGCGCTGGCTCGGCGAGCACGCCGACCCGGACGGCGACGGCCTGGTCGAGTACGTCGACACCACCGGGCACGGGCTGTCCAACCAGGGTTGGAAGGACTCCGGTGACGCCGTCCGATTCCGCGACGGCACCCTGGCCACCGCGCCGATCGTGCTGGCCGAGGTGCAGGGTTACGCGCACGAGGCGGCCGTGAACGGAGCCGCCCTCCTGGACGCCTTCGGCCGACCGGACGCCGACCGCTGGCGCGAGCACGCCGCCGCGCTTGTCGGCCGGTTCCGCAGGAGCTTCTGGGTCGACGGCCGCCACGGCCCGCAGCCCGCGCTCGCCCTCGACCGCGACAAGCGCCCGGTCGACTCGCTGACCAGCAACATCGGCCACCTGCTCGGCACCGGCCTGCTCGACCGGGACGAGGAAGCCCAGGTCGCGCACCTGCTCACCACGGACACCATGGCCGCCGGGTTCGGGCTGCGGACCATGTCCAGCGACGACGCCGGCTTCAGCCCACTGTCGTACCACTGTGGCTCGATCTGGACCCACGACACAGCGATCGTGCTCGGTGGGCTGGCCCGCGCCGGGCACCGGGAGGCTGCGCTCGGCCTGACCGAGGGGCTGCTCAGCGCGGCCGAGGCGTTCGACTACCGGATGCCGGAGCTGTACGGCGGTGACGACCGCTCACTGGTTAACCGGCCGGTGCCGTACCCGGCCGCGTGCCGACCGCAGGCGTGGGCCGCTACGGGTGCGGTGCTGCTGCTCCAGGCCGCCGCGGGGCTCTACCCGGACGTGCCGGGCGGCACGGTCCGACTGGCACCCCTGGCGGGAGCAGAGTTGGGCGCCGTAGCGGTCGACGGCCTCCGCGTGGCCAACACCCCGGTGCACGTGTCTGTCGACCGCACCGGCGAAGCCACTGTCACCAACCTCCCCACCCCACTAACCCCAACCCTCCCCACCCAACGCCGCCCAAATTCCCCAACCCACACCGCCTAACCCGTCCCTGCCCAGGCCGGCGCCCCGACCCCACCCCGCCCGGCCCCGCCCCACCCCTCGCCGGTCGATCATGAGTTGTGGTGAGCGACAGTTCCCTGTACGCCCCATGTTGTGAGGCACCACAACTCCATGATCGACGCCGGCCTAGGCCCGCCGCCCCGGCGATCTTGCAGTTTCGGTTGCCGTTAGGGGTGGGATGTTCTCTATGTCGCGACAGGAAGTGCTAGATCGCGGAGGGCAGGGGGGTCTCGGCATCGCCGGGGGGTCAGGGGGTTCGTTCGGCGATCAGCTCTTCGTCGTCGACAGCGCCTGTCGGGTGGAAGCCCAGGGACTCGTAGAGGGCGGCAGCCTGGGTGTTGTCGGGGTGGTACGACAGGCGGACCGGGGGGTTGCCCTCTCGGGCCGCCAGCCAGGGAGCCAGCGTCTGCACGGTGGCCCTGCCGACACCCTGGCCCTGCTCGGCGGCGTCGATCAGCATCCCGCCGATCCAGTGTGAGCCGTCGTCGTCCACGCCCCACATGACGTGACCGACGACGGTCTCGTCGGCGTACACCGCGAGCGAGTTCCACACCTCGGAGCGGGTGCTCAGCAGCAGATAGCGCGCGCCCAGCGCGGCCACGAAGCGGCGCTGGTCGTCACGTGGGGCGACGTCGGCCACCGCACGCCAGTTGTCGTCGTCTACCGGCCGCAGCGTCACTCGCCGCCCGCGCCGGTCCAGGTGTCCACCATCAATCATCGGCGGATGCTACCCGGTCCGCGTGCGGAGATCTTGGACAGTTTCCGTCAGCGCGCGACGGTAACTGTCCAGGATCTGCGCCAGCAACGAGGGAGCGGGAGAGTCTGAGCTCAGTCGAGCAGGGCGTCCAGGCCGACGGTGAGGCCGGGGCGGCTGCGCACCGCGCGGACGGCCAGCAGCACGCCCGGCATGAACGACACCCGGTCGTACGAGTCGTGCCGGATGGTCAGCGTCTCGCCGGTACCGCCGAACAGCACCTCCTGGTGGGCCACCAGGCCGGTGGCGCGCACCGCGTGGACGCGTACCCCGTCGATCTCGGCGCCGCGCGCACCCGGCACCTCGTCCTTTGTGGCGTCCGGGACCGGGCCGAGGCCGGCCTCGGCGCGGGCCTGGGCGATCTGCCGGGCGGTGTGGGTGGCGGTGCCACTCGGCGCGTCCAGCTTGCGCGGGTGATGCTGCTCGATGATCTCGACGGACTCGAAGTGTCGGGCTGCCCGCGCGGCGAACTGCATCATCAGCACCGCGCCGATACCGAAGTTCGGGGCGATGACCACGCCCACCTCGGGCCTGTCGGCCAGCCAGCCGCGCACCTGCTCCAGCCGCTGCTCGGTGAAGCCGGTCGTGCCGACCACCGCGCTGATGCCCTGCTCGATGCACCACTGGAGGTTGTCCATGACGACGTCCGGCGTGGTGAAGTCGACGACCACCTCGGCGGTGGAGATGGCGGAACGGTCGTCACCCTGGTCGATCGACGCCACCAGGGCGAGGTCGTCGGCGGCGTCGACCGCCTTACAGACCTCGATGCCCATCCGGCCACGGGCTCCGAACACGCCGACCCGCACCAGCCCGGCGGGGGCCTTCTCCTGCTCGTCAGTCACGGGGCACAACCTATCCCAATCGGGACGGGCCCTTCCGGCCGGATCCGGGGCATCCACCCGCCGGGATGCCACGCCCGAAAGGGTCGCACCGCGCTGCCGCAGAAGGACTCGGGCCACGCTGGGGACGAAAGAATTCGGCCCGCCCTGAGGACGGGAGGACTCAGACCGCGCAACGGCGGAAGGACTCAGACCGCGAAGTCGCCCGCACCGAAGGGGCCCACCACGGCCAACGACATCGGCCGGTTGAGCAACTCGGCGGCGAGCACGTTCACGTCCTCCACGGTGACCTCGTCGACCCGGCGGAGCAGCTCGTCGACAGGCATCAGGTCGCCGTAGAGCAGCTCACCCTTGGCCAGACGGCTCATCCGGGAACCGGTGTCCTCCAGGCCGAGCACGAACGAGCCCTTGCTCATCCCCTTGCCCCGGGCCACCTCGGCCTCGGTCAAGCCGTCGGCGGCCACCCGGGCCAACTCGGCGCGGGTCAGGGCCAGCACCTCGTCCACCTTGCCCGGCGCGCAGCCGGCGTAGACGGCGAACAGGCCGGTGTCGGCGTACTGGCTGGCGTAGGAGTACACCGAGTACGCGAGGCCACGCTGCTCGCGGATCTCCTGGAACAGGCGGCTGGACATGCCGCCGCCGAGCACGTTGTTGAGCACCCCGAGGGCGAACCGCCGATCGTCGAGCCGGTCGATGCCGGGGCAGCCGAGGATGACGTGTGCCTGCTCGGTCTCCTTCGGCTCCACCAGTGTGGTCGCCGGCTTGGTGCGTACCGGCGGGGTCGCCGCGCGGTGCGGCGCCGGGCTGGCCGGGTCGCTGTCCAGCGGGGTTCCGCGCACGGCCTGACGGACCAGCTTGACCACGGCGGCGTGGTCGAGGTTGCCGGCGGCGGCGATGACGATCTCCGGCGCGGTGTAGCGACCCCGGTAGAAGGTCTGGATCTGCCGCCGGGTCATCGGGGTGACGGTCTCCGCGGTGCCGGAGATCAGCCGGCCCAGCGGATGATCGCCGTAGACGGCCTGGACGAAGAGGTCGTGCACCTCGTCACCCGGCTCGTCGTCGTGCATGGCGATCTCCTCCAGGATCACGCCACGCTCGGTCTCGACGTCGGCGGGCTCCAACAGCGAGTCCGCGACCAGGTCGCACATCACGTCGATCGCCAGCGGCAGGTCCTCGTCCAGCACCCGGGCGTAGTAGCAGGTGTATTCCTTCGTGGTGAAGGCGTTGGTCTCGCCACCCACCGCCTCGATCTGCGAGGAGATCTCCAGTGCGGTCCGCTTGTGGGTGCCCTTGAAGAGCAGGTGCTCGAGGAAGTGCGCGGCACCGGCCTGCGGGCCGGTCTCGTCACGCGAGCCGACCGCCACCCAGATGCCGAACGAGACGCTGCGCATCGCCGGAATCGCCTCGGTGAGGACGCGCAGGCCGCTGGGCAGCACGGTACGTCGTACCGTGCCGCCCAGCGGGTCGTCGCTGAGCGTCCGGGTCACCGCGCGGGCGGTGCCGCCGGAGCGGCCCGCCCCGGTGTCCCGAACTCGACTCGCTTGGCTGGCCCGCCAGCCGGGGGCCACCCCCCGTCGATCCGGTGGAAACGGCGCGCTGATGGCCCGACTCACGACTTGCTCCCGGTTCGACGAGGGGTGGGTGATGCGTTGTGCGACGGTCAGCTGTGCCGGGTCCGACGGCGCGGACGCTCGCCGCCCTCGCCACCCTCGCCGCCGCCACCCTCGCCGCCGCGCTCCGGGCCACGCCCGCCACGGTCGCCGCCACGCTCGCGGTCGCCACGGTCACGCGGAGCCCGGTCGCCCCGGTCCCGACCAGCCGGCCGGTCGCCAGCGGCGGCCTCACCGGCGGCCGGAGCCTCGGTGCCCTCCGGGCGGACCTTGTCGAGGTAGATCTTGCCGCGGGCGTCGATGTCCGCGATCTCGACCTCGACCCGGTCACCGACGTTGAGGAAGTCCTCGACGCGCTCGACCCGCTTGCCGTCGCCCACCTTGGAGATGTGCAGCAGGCCGTCACGGCCCGGCAGGAGCGAGATGAACGCGCCGAACGCGGCGGTCTTGACCACAGTGCCGAGGAACCGCTCGCCCTGCTTCGGCAGCGTCGGGTTGGCGATGCCGTTGATCCGGTCGACGGCCGCCTGGGCCGACGGGCCGTTGGTGGCGCCGACGTAGATCGTGCCGTCGTCCTCGATGGAGATCTCGGCGCCGGTCTCGTCCTGGATCGCGTTGATGGTCTGCCCCTTCGGGCCGATCACCATGCCGATCTTGTCCACCGGGATCTTGACGGTGGTGACCCGCGGCGCGTAGTCGGACATCTCGGCCGGAGCCTCGATCGCCGCCTTCATGACGCCGAGGATGACCTGCCGGGCCTCGTTCGCCTGCTGCAACGCGGCGGCCAGCACGTCCGACGGGATGCCGTTGAGCTTGGTGTCGAGCTGGAGCGCGGTGACGAACTCCGGCGTGCCGGCGACCTTGAAGTCCATGTCACCGAACGCGTCCTCGGCTCCGAGGATGTCGGTCAGCGTCACGTACTGGGTCTTGCCGTCCACCTCGTCGGAGATGAGCCCCATCGCGATGCCGGCGACCGGCGCCTTCAGCGGAACACCAGCGGAGAGCAGGCCCAGCGTCGACGCGCAGACCGAACCCATCGAGGTGGAGCCGTTGGAGCCGAGCGCCTCCGACACCTGCCGGATGGCGTACGGGAACTCCTCGCGCGACGGCAGCACCGGGATCAGCGCGCGCTCGGCGAGGGCGCCGTGACCGATCTCGCGACGCTTCGGCGAGCCGACCCGGCCGGTCTCACCGGTCGAGTACGGCGGGAAGTTGTAGTTGTGCATGTAGCGCTTGCGGTTCTCGGGGGACAGCGTGTCCACCATCTGCTCCATGCGGAGCATGTTCAGCGTGGTGACGCCCAGGATCTGGGTCTCGCCCCGCTCGAACAGCGCCGAACCGTGCACCCGGGGCAGCACGCCGACCTCGGCGGTCAGCGCCCGGATGTCGCGCGGGCCACGCCCGTCCATGCGGACCTGCTCGCGCAGCACGCGGTTGCGCACCTCGGACTTGGTCAGCGACCGGAAGGCAGCGCTGAGCTCCTTCTCCCGACCCTCGAACCGAGCGCCCAGCTCCTCGGCGACCCGGGCCTTGACCCGGTCCAGGGCCTCCTCGCGGTCGGCCTTACCGGCGATGGTGATCGCCTCGGCCACGTCACCGCGAGCGAACTCGGCGACGGCGTCGTAGATGTCGTCCTGGTAGTCCAGGAAGACCGGGAACTCGGTGACCGGCTTGGCGGCGACCTCGGCCAGCTCGCTCTGCGCACGGCACAGCTCGCGGATCGCCGGCTTGGCGGCCTCCAGGCCGCTGGCGACGACCTCCTCGGTCGGGGCGGTGGCACCGGCCGAGATGAGAGCGACGGCGTTCGGGGTGGCCTCGGCCTCGACCATCATGATCGCGACGTCGCCGTCCTCGAGCGTGCGGCCGGCCACGACCATGTCGAAGGTGGCGCGAGCCAGCTCCTCCAGGGTCGGGAAGGCGACCCACTGGCCGTCGATGTGGGCGACGCGGGTCGCCCCGATCGGGCCGGAGAACGGCAGGCCGGAGAGCTTGGTCGACATCGAGGCGGCGTTGATCGCCACGACGTCGTACGGGTGCTGCGGGTCGAGCGCGAGGATGGTCTCGACGACCTGGACCTCGTTGCGCAGGCCCTTGACGAAGGACGGGCGCAGCGGCCGGTCGATCAGCCGGCAGGTGAGGATCGCGTCCTCGCTGGGCCGACCCTCACGGCGGAAGAACGAGCCGGGGATGCGGCCCGCGGCGTACATCCGCTCCTCGACGTCGACGGTCAGCGGGAAGAAGTCGAACTGCTCCTTCGGGTGCTTACCGGCGGTCGTGGCGGAGAGAACAACCGTCTCGCCCAGCTGGGCGATGACGGAACCGGCGGCCTGGCGAGCCAGCCGACCGGTGGAGAAGGTGATCTCGCGGGTGCCGAAGGACCCGTTGTCGATCACGGCGGTGCGGGATTCGGTGCCGAGTTTGGTCTCGGTCATGTGCTGTCGTGCTCCTTCGCGTCGTGGGCCCACGACATCGGGGAGCTGCTCAGCCGGCCGGTCTTCGATCGAAGCGCCCGGGTGGCCGGCATGATGCCGGGTTCCCGGGGGCCACTACCGGAGACCGGTACGCTGACCGGCTCCCTCTCGGGTGGTCGCGCGGCCCGTGTTTCTTCAGGTGGGACGCGGTACGGGGGAGTAGCCGACCGGCCACTCCCCCGTCACGTCACCGGCGCAGACCGAGCCGCTCGATGAGCGACCGGTAGCGGGCAATGTCCTTCTTCTGGACGTAGTTGAGCAACCGACGGCGACGGCCGACCAGCAGCAGCAGCCCACGGCGGCTGTGGTGGTCGTGCTTGTGCACCTTCAGGTGCTCGGTCAGCTCGGCGATCCGCTTGGTGAGGACCGCTACCTGGACCTCCGGCGAACCGGTGTCGCCCTCGGCGGTCGCGTACTCCGCGCGGATGCTGGCCTTGGCTTCCTGATCGAGCGCCATGTTCTCCCTGTTTCGATGGGTTGATCAAGTGGGTGTCCGTCGTCCCGATGGACCGGGAACGGACCGGTACCTCGCACCCGCGGCGTCGAGCAGGCACGCGAGGCCCCACGCCGGTCACCCGACGTCCCGGCAAGACTACCAGCACTCGCCGGTAACACCCGGCGAAGGGCCTCGGTGGCGGCCCGGCACCCCGGCACGATCAGGCCAGTACGCGCCGGGTGCGCTCGACGTCCTGATTCATCTGGGCGATCAACGGCTCGATCGAGTCGTACCGGATCTGGCCCCGCAGGTGCGCCACGAAGTCCAGGGCCAGCCGCTCGCCGTACAGGTCGCCGGAGAAGTCCAGCGCGTACGCCTCCACCCGTCGCTCCCGGCCGGAGAAGGTCGGGTTGGTACCCACGGACACCGCCGCCAGCAGCGGCTCGTGCTGACCGCGGCGGATCAGCCGGGCCGCGTACACGCCGTCGGCGGGCACCGCCGCGTACCGGTGGCAGAGCAGGTTGGCGGTGGGGAAGCCGAGCTCCCGGCCCCGCTGGTCGCCGCGGACCACGACGCCCTCCACCCGGTGTGGGCGGCCCAGCGCGCCGGCCGCCGCGCCCACGTCACCCGCGTCGACGCAGGACCGGATGTACGTGGAGGAGAAGACGGTGCCGGCCTCGGCGACCAGCGGGGCACCCTCCACGCCGAAGCCGAACGTCTGACCCAGCCGTTCCAACAACGCCACGTCGCCGGCGGCCCGGTGCCCGAAGCGGAAGTTGCCGCCGACCACCACCAACGCGGCGTGCAGGTGCTCGACCAGGACGTCGTGCACGAACTGCTCGGCCGGCACCCGGGAGAACTCCGGGGTGAACGGCACCACGCAGAGCACGTCCACGCCGAGCGCCTCGATCAGCTCGGCCTTACGGGCCGGCTCGGTGAGCACCGCCGGGTGCGAACCGGGGCGGACCACCTCGGCCGGGTGCGGGTCGAAGGTGACCACCACCGACTGCACCCCCAACTCGCGGGCCCGGGCCACGGCGTGCCCGATGGTCGCCTGGTGCCCCTTGTGCACACCGTCGAAGACGCCGATGGTGACCACCGAGCGTCCCCATCCGCCAGGCGCCGCGTCGTAGCCCCGCCACCGCTGCATGCCGTTCCTCTCTGCTGTCCCGCCGGCCGGCGGGTCGACACCGCCGGCTGCGGGCCGACGGACCTGCGCTGCGCTGTCAGGCCGGTGCGAGCACGATCTCCGCGCGGGCCCGTCCGTCCCGCTCGCTGACGATAGCGATCAGGCCGCCGGCCGGCCCGAAGACGGCGTACGGCCCGGAGAGGCCGGCCGGGTCCAACGGCCCACCGTGGGCGAGCACCCGGGCCTCGTCCGGCGTGGCCTCCCGGCGCGCGAAGAACCGGTCGGCCGCCGCGTCCAGTGGCAGGTTCACCACGTCCGGGGCGCGCTGTTCCAGCTCGTCGAGGGTCGCCGCCTCGGCGAGGGTGAAGCCGCCCACCGAGGTGCGCCGCAGTGCCGTGAGGTGCCCGCCGACGCCGAGCGCCAGGCCGGCGTCCCGGGCGATGGCCCGGATGTACGTGCCGGAGGAGCAGGTCACGTCCACGTCCACGTCCACCACGTCCGGCTCGGTGCGACGGATCGCCAGCACCTCCAACCGGGAGATGGTGACCCGCCGCGCGGGCAGCTCGACGCTCTCCCCGTCGCGGACCCGCTTGTACGCCCGCTGCCCGTCGATCTTGATGGCGCTGACCGCGCTCGGCACCTGGTCGACCTCGCCGCTCAGTCCGGCCAGCGCCGACCGGATCGCGTCGTCGGTGACCTGCCCGGCCGGCACGGTGGCGGTCACGTCGCCCTCGGCGTCGTCGGTGACTGTGGTCTGGCCGAGCCGGATCGTGCCGGTGTAGCTCTTGCCCGCGCCGATCACGTAGGTCAGCAGCCGGGTGGCCCGGCCGACACCGATCACCAGCACGCCGGTCGCCATCGGATCGAGGGTGCCGCCGTGCCCGACCCGTCGGGTCTTCGCCAGTCGGCGGATGCGCGCCACCACGTCGTGCGACGTCATGCCGCCGGGCTTGTCGACCACGATCAGACCATCGGTGCTCACGTCGGCCAAGCCTGCCAGATGGCCCGTACTCCGCGGGGCGTGGGCACGCCCTGCGTGACCCGAGCCTCCGCTCACGCGGTCTGAGCCACTCCGTCGGGACGAGGCGTCCATCCGGCGGAAGATCGAGCGGGGCAGCCGTGCCCGGGGCCCGCGTTGGTGCCCGGCACCTACCATCTGCTCGCACGCCACCAGCGGCGGCGAACTGACGGGGGAAGCATGGACAACACGTCGTCGAGCGAGCCCACACCGAAGGACCCGGTCGATCCGCCACCGCCGCCCGCCGCGGTAGCGCAGGTCAACCCGGTGCGGCTACCGGATTGGCTCCGCACATCGCAGACCGAGCACCAGCCGACCGGGTGGGACCGGGTCCGTTTCTTCTCGGCCCGGCACAACGGGGCCATGCTGCTCGGCCTCGGGCTGGTGCTGGCGCTGCTGATGGTCGTCGGCGGGGTGGTGTTGGTCGGTCGGGTCGCCGATGGTGTCCGCACGTCCGCCTCCGGGAGCCCCACACCGACCCTCACCCCGCCGGTGAGCAGGGTCGGCGAACCACGCGACCTGTTCGCCGGATCGCCGGCGGCCTCCTTCGCGCCTGCCGAGGAGGCCGTGCGGATGCCGGCGGCCAAGGGCGCCGGGCCGTTCACCGCGACCCAGGTGCGGACAGCGCTGGAGTCGGTGCGCAAGGCACTGGTCGAGGGTCGGGTCGACATCTCGATGTTCTCCGGGGATCCGGATCCGTTCCTCGCGCTGCTCGCCCCGGACGCTCGCGAACGGCTCCGGGGCGACTTCACCAATGGCAGCTTCCTGCGGTACGCCACCAGGATGGCGTCACCGTCGGAGTGGGAGTTCGGCGTCCGCGCCGACGGCCGGGTCAGTTACCGGGCCACCAGGCAGAACGGCATCCGACTGCTGGAGGTCTCCACGGAGTTCGTCTGGGCGTACCCCTTCGACGTGGACCTGCGGGCCCCCGCCGGCGCCACAGTGGTGGCGCTACGCGACCGGGTGGTGTGGCAGGTGCCGCACCCGGACGACGTGCCGGCTTCCTCCCGCGGCCTCTGGATCACCTCGGCGGAGGCCGTGACCTGGAACGCGGATTGCGCTCAGCTCCGTGAGGGCTGGGTGCGGGAGCAGTTCTGGATCGCCGATGTGCACCGGGACCGGATACCCGCGGGCGACCCGGGCACCATCTTCGACCTCGACGCGCCCGCGCCGACCACCACGCGCTGCTGACCGGCGGGCCCCGGCGACCGGTCAGCGGACCGCGCCGGTCACCGCCCACCTGCCGTTGCGCAGTCGCAGCAGCAGGGCGACCAGCCGGATCACCACGAACACTGTGAGCCCGGCCCAGATGCCGCCCAGCCCGAGATTGAGCGCGTACGCCAGCCAGATGGCCGGCAGGAAGCCGCCGAGCGCCGCCACGATGGTGAGGTTGCGCAGGTAACGCACGTCGCCGGCGCCGATCAGCACGCCGTCGAGGGCGAACACCACCCCGGCCAGCGGCAGCATGACGACGAACCACGGCCAGGCCACCATTGCCTGCTCGCGTACCCCGGCATCGGAGCTGAACCACGACGGCACCACGCCCGCGCCGGCGGCGACGAGCAGCGCGAAGCCCACGCCGCAGACGCCGCCGAGCAGCCCGACCCGGCGGGCGAGCGCCCGCGCACCCGCGTCGTCGCCGGCGCCGAGTGCGGCACCGACCAGGGACTGCGCGGCGATGGCGAGGGCGTCGAGGACCAGCGCGGTGAAGAACCAGAGTTGCAGGGCGATCTGGTGGGCGCCGACGGCGGCGGCGCCGAAACGGGCGGCGACGGCGGTCGCGGACAGGAAGCTGGCCTGGAACGCCAGCCCTCGGATCAGCAGGTCCCTGCTGAGCACCACTTGCTGGCGGATCACGCGAGGTTGAGGGCGCAGCGACACCCGTTCACCGACCAGGGCGGCGGCGAAGAGCACTCCGCAGAGCGTCTGCGCGACGACGTTCGCCACGGCCGAGCCGACCAGACCCAGCCCGCCGGGATAGACCAGCAGCGGGCAGAGCAGCGCGGAGAGCAGGTTGGGGCCGAGCACGAAGTACAGGGGGCGGCGAGTGTCCTGCACGCCGCGCAGCCAGCCGTTGCCGGCGGCGGCGAGGAGCAGGCCGGGAGCGCCGAGGGCCGCGATCCGCAACCACTGGGCGGCGGCGTCGGCGACCTCGCCACCACCACCGGCGAGGGTACGGGCGAGCGCGCCCCCGCCAAGCTGCATGCCGATCGCGATCAGCAGACCGACACCGAGCGCCAACCAGGACGACTGGACGCCCTCGGCGACGGCGGCGGCCCGGTCACCCGCGCCGAAGCGGCGGGCCGTGCGTCCGGTGGTGCCGTAGGCGACCACGGTGCCCACCCAGGCGGTGAGCGTCATGACCGTGCCGCCGACGGCGAGCGCGGCGAGCGGCACCCGGCCGAGGTGACCGACCACTGCGGTGTCGACCAGCACGTAGAGCGGCTCGGCGGCGAGCACCACGAGAGCCGGCAGGGCGAGCGCGGCGATCCGCCGAGGCGAGGCGGTTCGGTGGGCGGTGGTGACGGTCTGGCTCATCGCGGCCGATCCTGGCACGGCTGCGGTAAGGATCGCAATCCCGCCGACTACTTACCTTCGCCGGCGCGCCCGGATCTGGCCGAATCTCCCGCCCGCACCGATCTGAGGATCACCGTCGGCGGGGTCGGATCACTGGCGGGTGTCCATCGACGTCTGCAGCGCGCGGCGGGCCTGCTCGCGGGCGTCGTCGGTGGTGGTCTCGGGCTTGGGCTTGTTCGGCATGGTGGCGCTCCTCTTCCCAGGGCGTGAGCCGCCGACACGCGGCGGCCCTCACGGGCGGTCCTGCTGAGCGCCCCACGGCGGTCCGGGGTTACCGGAGCAGCCGACTGGGCAGCGTGAGCCCGGGTCGATCCGACCCTGGAGGGAGGCAGCGCGGGGTGTGGCACCACCGCCCATGACCTGCACCGCCAGGCGGTACCGGCCTTCTCCCAAGTTATCGTTCAGGTCCACATACTGCTTACGGTTCCCGCCATTTGGACGGTCGGCAACCCGGCTCAGCGAGCCAGGAAGTGCCAGCCCAGCCACCACCAGAACCCGAACAGACCGATCCGGCCCACCGGCACCGAACCGACCTCATAGCGCATCACGTAGGCACAGACCTCGCCAAGGGTGGGGATCCGCGACCCCTCCCGCCGGGCCATCCACTCGACCACCGCGAAGAGGATCAGCGCGGCGAGGAAGCCGCCGATCGCGAGCGCGCGCATCATCGCCGCACCAGCCCCCAGAAGGCGGCCAACCAGGCGAACCAGGCTGCCGACCTGGTCAGTTGATCCTCCAGGAGAGGATCGGCCAGCCGGGAGAAGGTGGGGAAGTCATCGCCGGCGGCCAGCACGAAGGTCACGCCCTCGAAGACCCCGAAGACCACCACCGGCACCGCCCACCAGGCCGCTCCCGCGCCCAGTCGGCGCGGCGCCGGCCGGCGGGGCACCCGGTTGCTCAGACCGAGCCAGATCAGCACCCCGCCCGTCCCGAGGGTGAACAGATTCGCCTCGGTCGAGAAGGACGCGAACCGGCCACCGACGAGCGAGAGGCAGACGAGGACGGGAACGGAGACGGCGGGCCGGTCCCAGGCGCGGGGGGCCTCCACGGTGAGGTCGTGCGGCTGCTCCATCCCGCAATTCTTCCCGGTATCACGGAACGCGGGAAGACCAACACTCCCCGGAGCTGACCCTGATCTTCCAGACCGACAGATCGATGGCGGCCGAAGGCGCGTCAGCCGATCAGCGCCGCGTCCAGCTGACCGCGGATCGACTCGACCACCTGTTCGACGGTGCCCCGACCGGTGAACCCGGCCGCGAACGTGTGCCCACCACCACCCAGCGCCACCGCGACCCGACTGACGTCCACAGCGCCCTTGCTGCGCATCGACACCGCCCACTCGGCCGGCCTGGTCTGCTTCACCACACAGCTCACATCCGCCTCGGCGGTGCAGCGCACGGAGTCGATCAGCGCCTCCAGCACGTACGGCCGCTGGTCGTGCCGGGACAGGTCATCGAGGGTGGCGAAGGTCCAGACCAGACCCCGACCTCCGGCGGCGGCCGGCTCCAGTCGAGCCCGGCCGAGCACCTCACCGAAGAGGCGGACCGCGCCGAAGGGCCGGGTGTCGAAGACCTGCCGGGAGATGTCACCCGGTGAGATCCCGGTCGCCAGCAGTCGGGCGGCCATCTGGTGCACCGCCGGAGTGGTAGCCGCGAACCGGAAGGAACCGGTGTCAGTGGTCAGCGCCACGTAGAGGCACTCGGCGATGGCCGGATCCACCACCACCCCGAGCCGGGCCAGCAGTTGCTCGACCACGACCGACGTGGCCGCCGCCCCCGGGTCGACCAGGTTGACGGTGCCGAAACCGGGGTTGGAGGCGTGGTGGTCGAGCACCAACGCCGCACCCGCCGACGACAGCCGCCCGGCCAACTCGCCGAGACGCGACTCGCTCGCCGCGTCGAAGCAGATCACCAGATCGGGCGCCGGGTCGGCGGCGTCCGCCGGGACCAGCAGATCCAGACCCGGCAGCCCCCGGAACGGCTCCGGCACCTCCGGCGGCCCGGGAAAGGTCGCCTGCACGTCGCGTACGCCGAGCTGCCGCAGGCCCAGACCGAAGCCGAGCATGCTGCCCAGCGCGTCGCCGTCCGGATTGATGTGGCAGATCAGCAGCACCCGGGCGGTCGGCGGGAGAGCCCGCACCAACGCCTCGGCCTCGGCCCACGCCGCCTCGGTCGGGCCGAGCCCGGTCGAGGCGACGAACGCTGCGCTGGCGGTGCTGGTCACCGCGCTTCCCCACCCCGCGGGGTCTCCTTGACGTCGGCCTCGTCGGCCTCGTCCGTCTCGTCGTCCTCGTCATCCACCCGGTACGGCTGGGCCTCACCCGCGTACTTCGCCTGGGCGGCGAGCCGCTGCACCTCGGCGTCGGCGTTGCGGGCGGCGGCGAGCAGGTCGTCGATGTGCTTGACCTGGTCCTGCACGTCGTCGAGGACGAACGCGAGCGTCGGCGAGTGGCGCAGCCCGAGCGCCTTGCCGACAGTGCTGCGCAGCATCCCCTTGGCGCTCTCCAGCGCCGCCGCGGTGTCCGCCTGGGCCACCGAGTCCCCGAGCACCGTGTAGAACACCGTCGCGTCACGCAGGTCAGCGGTAATCCGGGCGTCGGTGATGGTGATCATCCCGAGCCGCGGGTCCTTGATCTGGCTCCGCACCACCGACGCGACCAGCTCACGCACCCGTTCCGCGTGCCGGCGTACCTTGGCCGGATCAGACATCTCGCCACCTCCACGGCGTCCTGCTTCCGGTCGACCCGGCGACCCGGAGGCCGCCGGCCGACCGGCCAACATCTCGAACATTACCTTCGGGGCCGCTCCGGTCGCCCGGGCACAGCCGGCACCATGGTCAGTCGTCGTCCGCACCGTAGAGCCGGCGTCGAACCGACAGCAACTCGACCTCGGGGCGATTGGCCACCAGGCGCTCACAGGTGCAGGAGGCGTACGTCCGGGCGTGGCAGCGCTGGTCGACGATCAGCGGGTACGAC
>NZ_JBEYSL010000089.1:0-16706 GCF_040642735.1 Micromonospora sp. NPDC047753
CGCGAACCCGGCGAACAGCCTGATGGCGGGTATCTACGGCCGGTCGCCCGCCCACCCCGCGATCTTGCACTTTCTGCGCTCACATAACTGGCATACATGAATGAATCGACGACAGAATTCGCAAGATCGACGGGGGTGGCGCGTGGGCGCCGGGTGGTGACAACAACATCAGGGATGTAGTGGCCTCCTTCGCCAGCGAAGCCACTACATCCCTGATGTTGTGCGGATCTTGCCGGCGGGCAGCGGGCGGGTTGCCGGCGGGCAGGGGCGGGCGGCGGGCGGGGCGCGGGCGCGGGGTCAGCTGATGAGGGGGCGGAAGGTGCCCAGGATGACGCTCGTGGTCAGGGCGGCTGCGGCGAGTACGGCAGCTCCGGCGATGAGGAGGACGTCGGCGCGGGTGAAGTGCTGTTGGCGGGCGACGGTACGGGGTGTGCCGGCGTCGAAGCCGCGCGCGTCCATCGCCACCGCCAGTCGGGTGCCTCGGCGGATGGCCCCGACCAGCAGCGCGAACGCGGTGGAGGCGAAGAGTCGCAGCTTCGCCACCGGATTGCGTCCCGCGTCGACGCCCCGGGCGCGTCGAGCCATGCTGATCATCTGCCACTCCTGACCGAGCAGCGGCACCAGCCGGAACGCGGCCAGCGCACCGATGGCGAACCGGGCCGGTGCCTTCGCGTTCTGGATCAACGCGTCGGCCAGGTCGGTGGGGTCGGTGGTCGCGAAGACGATCACACCGGGCAGGGCCACCGCGAACACCCGCAGCACCAGGCCGAGCGCGGTGACCAGGACGCCGGTGCTCACCAGCACCGGTCCCACGTCCAGCAGGACCCGGCCGGAGCGGTCGGCGGCGAACAGCACCAGGGTGACCAGGATGCCGGCGGCACTGAGCAGCAGTGGCCACGCCCGCCGGGCCAGCACCCGGTAGCGGATGCCGAACAGCGGCAGGACGGCCAGTTCGAGGGCGATGGCGATTGCCGGGGCCACCGGGTCCAGGGTCGCCAGCAGGGTGAACGAGAAGACCAGTGCGGCGGCGACCTTCGCCACCGGGTTGCGGCGCGCCAACGGCGCGTCCGGCGCGGCGACCGGCTCGATGCTGATCATCGGTGGTCGTCCGGGGTTCGGTGCAGGGTGACGGTGCGGTCGGCGAGCGCGGTGACGAAGTCCGCGTCGTGGGTGACGGTGACCACGGCGTGCCCGGCGTCGCGCAGGTCGGCGAAGAGGTCGACCAGCTCCCGCCAGGTCCGCCGGTCCTGACCGAAGGTGGGTTCGTCGCAGATCAGCAGGCGTGGCGCGGTGGCGAGGGCGGTCGCCACGCTCAGCCGCCGCGCCTCACCACCGGAGAGGGTGTACGGGTTGGCGGCGGCGAGTCGGGCCAGCCGTAGTCGTTCCAGCAGTCCGGCCACGGTCTCCTTGACGGCAGCTTCGGGTTGACCGGTGCGGCGCGGGCCCAGCGCCAGTTCGTCGAAGACGGTGCTGGTGACGAACTGGTGCTCCGGGTCCTGAAAGACCGACCCGATGCGTCGGGCCAGCGCGGGTGCCCGCCACCGGTGCGGGGGAGTGCGGTGGTCCGCACCGGCCAACTCGGCGGTCGCGGTGACGTGACCGCTGCCCGGCCTGAGCAGACCGCCGAGCAGCAACGCCAGGGTGGACTTGCCGGCACCGTTCGGTCCGCGTACGGCGAGTGCTTCACCGGCGCGTACCGCCAGGTCGGTGGGGCCCAGCCGGGGCGGCAGGCCGAGCCGGTCGGCGGTGAGCAACAGCTCCCCGGGGCTGGCGGTGGCCGGTCGGGGCGCGATGGGGTGACCGGGCACCCAGACCCCCTCGGCGGCCAGGGCGGCGCCGTGGGCGGCGAAGACCGCCTCGGGCGGGCCGTCCGCGCGGACGCCGCCACCCGGTTCCAGGACGACCACCCGGTCGACAAGCGGCAGTGCCTCGGCGACCCGGTGCTCGACCAGGATCAGCGTGGTGTCGGCGTCCAGCGCGCCGGTCACCGCGTGCCGGACCAGCTCGGCCCCGGCCGGGTCGAGGTTGGCCGTCGGCTCGTCGAGCAGCAGCAGGGCGGGGCGCAGGGCCAGCGCGCCGGCCAGGGCGAGGCGTTGCTGCTCGCCGCCGGAGAGCGCGGCGGTGTGGCGGTCCCGGGAGTACGGGAAGCCGACCCGGTGCAGGGCCTCGTCCACCCGGGGCCAGATCTCGTCGGCTGGTACTCCCCGGTTCTCCAGCCCGAACGCGACGTCGTCGCCGCAGCGCGCCATCACCAGTTGGGTCTCCGGGTCCTGGAAGACGATGCCGACCCGTTCCCGCCCCTTGCGGGGGTCGAGCCCGTCGATCTCGACGGTGCCCTCCTGCTCGCCGGAGTCCTCGGGCAGCAGTCCCGCCAGGGCGCTGAGCAAGGTGCTCTTGCCGGCCCCGGAGGGCCCGAGAAGCAGAACCCGTTCCCCAGCCTCAACCCGCAGGTCAACTCCCCGCACGGCCCAGGCGCGCCGGCCAGCGTGGCGCCACCCGAACCCCCGCAGCAGTACCCCGCCCACCGAACCACCCCCTCCAGCCGCGCGCCCCCGCTCCACCCTGCACGGTCGATCATGAGGTTGACGGTGGTTGTGGAGATCCATCCGCCCGTCAACCTCATGATCGACGCGAGTTGGTGGGGTTTAGATCAGGGCTCGGTTTCGGCCTGCCGGGAAGCGGTCCAGGACGCCGGTGTTGGCCAGGGCGTTCGTCAGCAGCCAACCGCCCAGGCCGGCGATCACTGTGGCGCTGACGATGGTGAGCAGCGCGTACGGGATGCGGTAGTCAGTCAGCGCGTAGTCGACGTTCCAGACGAAGAAGTCGAACAGCGCGGCGCTGAGGCCGGTCAGCGCGCCCGCGAACACCGCGGTCGGCAGGCGGAACGACCGGTACCGGAAGGCGGCGAAGGCCAGCTCGGCGCCGATGCCCTGCACGATGCCCTGCGGAATGACAGTGCCGGCCCACTGGCTGCCCAGCAGCGCGGACAGGACCGCGGCCACGGTCTCGCAGTAGAGCGCGGCGCCGGGCTTGCGGATGACCAGCCCACCGATCACCGCCGGCATCAGCCAGACGCCGTAGAGCAGCGTCTGCGCCGGCGGGAAGAAGGCGAACGCGCCCTCGGTGGCGCTCCAGACCAGGCCCCAGGCCCAGAAGATGACGCCGAAGGCGACCGCGATCACCGAGGCGACCACGATGTCGATGGTGCGCCAACGGTGTGTGTCAGTGGTGGATGTCATGTGTTGCTCCCAGTTCGTGAGTGCGAACCAGGAGAAGACGCACGCCGCGTCCGGTGGCACCGGACTGCGGCGCGGCTGGAGGTCGACCGAACTCCCTGCGCTGGCATTACCCAGATCAGGTTCGAGGGTCTGCGGGCGTGCCCGCACTCTCAGCGCTGTGCGCTCCCCTGTCGGATATGAAGTTGTCTCGCTGACGCTAACACCGACCAGGGGCGCGGGCCCAGCAGGGCATCCGCCTGACCTGCGGGAGCGAGCGGCCGACCGTCGTCTGGGTACGCTTCCGATCATGCGGGTTGACGCGCGAGGCTTCACGTTCGAGGTGACCGTCGGCGGTCCGACGGACGGCGTACCCGTCCTGCTGCTGCACGGTTTCCCCCAGCACAGCGGCGAGTGGGACGACGTGGTGCCGGCGCTGCACGCGGGCGGGCTGCGCACGTACGCGCTGGACCAGCGCGGTTACTCACCCGGCGCCCGGCCCACGGTGGTGGCCGACTACCGGATTCCGGAACTCGTCACCGACGTGGTGGCGGTGCTCGACGCGCTCGGGCTGGACGCCGTGCACCTGGTCGGCCACGACTGGGGTGCGATCGTGGCCTGGGCGGTTGCCGCCCGGCATCCCGAGCGGGTCCACACGCTGACCGCCGTGTCCGTACCGCATCCGGCGGCCATGGCGCACGCCCTGAGCACCGACGCCCAACAGAAGGCCCGCTCGTCGTACATCGCCCTGTTCCGTAAGCCGGACAAGGCGGAGAAGGTCCTGCTGGCGTGGCACGCCACCGCGCTGCGCAAGATGCTCGGCGGGGTGGGCGACACGTCCCGGGTGAACCGGTACGCCGACCCGATGCGTGAGCCGGGTGCGCTGACGGCCGCGTTGAACTGGTACCGGGCGATGTCCCGCGCCGACCTGGCCGGCGTCGGCCCGGTCGCGGTGCCCACCACGTACGTCTGGAGTGACCGGGACGTCGCCATCGGCCGGACCGCCGCCGAGGCGTGCGCGGAGAACGTCACCGGCGACTACCGCTTCGTGCAGCTGCCCGGGGTGAGTCACTGGATCCCGGACGCGGCGCCGGCCCCGCTCGCCGAGGCGATCCTGGCCCGAGCCGGCGGGACGGCCTGAGCGCGGGACGGCCTGAGCAGCAGTGGACACCAACGGGCTGCTGGCCCGCAATCGAACGACGGAGGACGTATGACGGTGAGTGCCGAGGACTACCTGGCCGTGGTGACCGAGACGATCGGCCGGGTGGCCGCCAGTCAGCGGGAGGCGGTGGGGCGGGCCGCCGACCTGATCGCCGAGGCCGTCCGAGCCGACGGCGTGGTGCACGCGTTCGGCACCGGGCACTCGGAGGCCCTCGCCATGGAGATCGCCGGACGGGCGGGCGGTCTGGTGCCGACCAACCGGATCGCGCTACGCGACCTGGTGCTGCTCGGCGGCGAACCGGCCGACCGGCTGGGTCCGCTGCTGGAACGGGACCCGGCCGTCGCGCACCGCCTCTACGAGCTGGCCCCGGTGCGCCCCACCGATGTCTTCGTGCTCGCCTCGAACTCCGGCGTCAACGGCGCGATGGTGGAGTTCGCCACGCTGGTGAAGGAGCACGGCCACGGGCTGGTGGCGATCACCTCGGCGCGGCACTCCGGCCAGATGGCCTCCCGGCACCCGTCCGGTCGCAAGCTGAGCGACCTCGCCGACGTGGTGCTCGACAACGGCGCGCCGTACGGCGACGCGACGCTGCCCCTGCCGGGCGGTGGCGCGGTCGGCGCGGTCTCCTCGATCACCGCGGCGCTGCTGGCGCAGCAGGTGACAGTGGAGGTGGTGGCGCGGTTGCTGGCGGCGGGGGAGCGGCCCCCGGTCTACCTGTCGGCGAACATCCCGGACGGCGACGCGCACAACAACGAGCTGGAAGCGCGCTACGCGGGCCGGATCCGACGCGGGTCCTGACGCCGACGGCGGCCGACGTGCGTCGCCGAGATGAACGGCAGGTGTCGTGAACTTGTTTCGCGCTCGGCCGGGTGGGGCATTGGCGTTGCTGCCGGCGGGCGGGACCGCCGGCAGTAGCGTCTCACCGGAGGTAGCGCGTGTCCAAGGAGACCGAGAAGCAGCGCTGGCAGCGCAACTTCGCCGACCTGCTGCAGGAGTTGCGGGTCGCCCAGACCGGCGTGCAGATCCTCTTCGCCTTCCTGCTCACCCTGCCGTTCAGTAACGGGTTCACCGAGACCACTGAGTTCCAGCGTGACGTCTACATCGTGGCGTTGCTCGCGGCGGCCGCCGCCACCGCGATGATCATCTCGCCGGTGGCGTTCCACCGGGCGCTGTTCCGGCAGGGGCGTAAACCGGAACTGGTCCGTTTCGCGCACCGGATGGCGACCGGTGGCCTCGCCTTCATGCTGATCGCGATGGTCAGCGCGGTGCTGCTGATCACCGACTTCGTGCTGGACCGGCCGATCGCCTTCCTGCTCAGCGCCCTGACCGGGCTCTGGTTCCTCACCTTCTGGATGCTGCTGCCGTTCGCCCGGCGCAGCTGGGGTGAGGACGACATCGACGACGACGACGATGACCCGAACGCGACTGTCGGCGACTGACCGCGTCGAACTACACGCAGCGCTACCCCTGGGTAACAACCGGGGGTAGCGTGGTGGTAGTCGCGCACGTCGACGCAGCCGCACCGAGCTTCAAGGGGGCAGCCGTGACCACGACGCAGAACGGCCGACCGGCACCGGACGGCCCCGACTCCGAAACCACGGCCGGTGCCGCCGCGCCGCTGCCCGCCGAAGCCGGGCAGGTCACCGAGAAGGAAGCCCGGCAGGTCGCCGAGGCCGCCCGCGAATCCACCTGGGACCGGCCCAGCTTCGGCAAGGAGCTGTTCCTCGGCCGGTTCCGGCTCGACCTGATCGATCCGTGGCCCCGATCCGACCCGGACGACGTGGCTCGCGCGGAGGAGTTCCTTGGCCGGTTCCGCGCCTTCCTGACCTCCGAGGTGGATGGTGAGGCCATCGAGCGGGACGCGTCCATACCCGACTCGGTGTTCCACGGCCTGGCCGACCTCGGCGCGTTCGGCATGAAGATCGACCGGAAGTACGGCGGGCTCGGGCTGAGCAACCTGCACTACTGCCGAGCGCTCATGCTGGCCGGCTCGGTCAGCCCGGCCATCGGCGCGCTGCTCTCGGCGCACCAGTCGATCGGGGTGCCGCAGCCGCTGAAGATGTTCGGCACCCCCGAGCAGAAGCAACGCTTCCTGCCCCGGCTCGCCGCCGGTGAGGTGTCCGCGTTCCTGCTCACCGAGCCGGACGTCGGCTCCGACCCGGCCCGGCTGGCCACCATCGCGGAGCCGACCGAGGACGGCACCGGTTACCGGCTCAACGGGGTGAAGCTCTGGGCCACCAACGGCATCGTGGCCACCCTGCTGGTGGTGATGGCCCGGGTGCCGGCCACGCAGGGACGTCGGGGCGGCATCACCGCGTTCGTGGTGGACGGCGACAGCCCCGGCATCACCGTCGAGCGGCGCAACGAGTTCATCGGCCTGCGCGGCCTGGAGAACAGCCTGACCCGGTTCCACGACGTGATCGTCCCCGCCGAGAACGTCATCGGCGGAGAGGGCAAGGGGCTGAAGATCGCCCTGACCACTCTGAACACCGGCCGGCTCTCACTGCCGGCCATGTGCGTGGGCGCCGGCAAGTGGGCGTTGAACGTGGCCCGAGGGTGGGCCGCCGACCGGGTCCAGTGGGGACGGCCGGTGGGCGAGCACGAGGCGGTCGCGCAGAAACTCTCCTTCATCGCCGCCACCACGTACGGCATGGAGACGATGCTCGACCTCTGCTGCCTCCTCGCCGACGACGACCGCAACGACATTCGGATCGAGGCGGCACTGGTCAAGCTGTACGCCAGCGAGATGGCCTGGAAGATCGCCGACGAGCTGATCCAGATCCGAGGTGGGCGCGGCTACGAGACGGCCGACTCACTGGCCGCCCGTGGCGAACGCCCGGCCGCCGTCGAGCAGATGCTGCGCGACCTGCGAATCAACCGGATCTTCGAGGGTTCCACCGAGATCATGCACCTGCTGATCGCGCGGGAGGCGGTCGACGCCCACCTGTCGGTGGCCGGCGACATCATCGACCCGGACGCGGGGCTGGGTCGCAAGGCCCGAGCCGGCGCGCGAGCGGGCGCCTTCTACGCGAAGTGGCTGCCCACGCTCGCCGTCGGTCGAGGGCAGAGCCCTTCGGCGTACGCCGAGTTCGGCCCGCTCGCCGCGCACCTGCGCCAGGTGGAGCGTTCGTCGCGCAAGCTGGCCCGGTCGACGTTCTACGCGATGTCCCGCTGGCAGGGAAAGATGGAGCGTAAGCAGGCGTTCCTCGGCCGGGTGGTGGACATCGGCGCCGAGTTGTTCGCGATGTCCGCGGTCTGCGTCCGGGCCTCCGCCGAACGGGACAGCCGCCCGGAGAACGTCGAGCTGGCCGACCTGTTCTGCCGGCAGGCGCGGGTGCGGGTGGACGCCCTGTTCGCCGGCCTCTGGGACAACACCGACTCGGTCGACACCGCTGCCGCGAAGCGCATCCTCGCCGGCCGCTACGCGAGCCTGGAGGAGGGCGTGCTCACCCCGTCCGAGGAGCTGCCCTGGGTGGCCGGCTGGTCGCCCGGTCCGTCCACCTCCGAGGATGTCCGCCGCCGCATCCCGCCAAAGCCCTGAGCCTTGTCGCGCGGCCTCGCCGCCGCTTGGGTTGGCCGCCGTGCGGGTCGGCGGCTCCGGTCAGCGGGCGACCGCCCAGGCCAGCACCCCCGCCAGGATCAGACCGTTGAGCCCGGCCAGGGCCAGGTACGCCGCAGGTGGAATCTTCTTGCCCCGGCGCAGGAAGGAGACCAGGACAGCGGCGTAGCCGAGCAGCAGGACGGCGATGACGACGAGGAAGTAGAACACCCGACGACTTTAGCGGCCCCGGCTGCGTAGACCGAGTTGGCGCAGCTCCAGAGCGGCCAGAGCGTCGACTGTCGCGTCGTCGCCGCGCCGCCACGCCTCAGCGACGTCCGGGCCGATCCGGGTCAGTTGGCCCAGCGGCTGGGTGGCCAGGGCGCGCAGGGCGAGCAGGTCCCGGCCGGCCGGCCCGACGGCCAGCTTCGCGGCCGACCCGGCTCGGCGCATCCAGCGCAGCCGCAGCGGCAACCAACCGAAGAGCACGATGCCGAGCGGGAAGATCAGCACCGCGACGGCGAGGGCGAGGGCGAGCTGATCGACCAGGTGCTGCTGGTCGCGGCCAGCGTCGGCCAGCCCACGGGCCGCGTCGGCGGCCTGCCGGAACGGAGCGGTCAGCTCGTCGCCGACCAGTGGCACCCGGCCGACCTTCCCGCCGGCTTCGGCGAGGTTGTCGGCGAGGCCGCTGCCCGCGCCCTCCAGCTTCTGTCCGGGTACGGCGAGCTTCTGCACCAGGTCGTGCAGCCACAGCGCGCCGCGGATCGCCACGTACACCCAGGCGACGACGAGCAGGTCGGTGAGCAACTGACGGGCGGCTGTCGGAAACCGATCGGCATAGATCTTCACGCCGGACAGCGTGTCACGAACGGCCTTGGCGGGGCACCCGTGAAGTGAGCCCGGATCGCGATCGACCGGGCCGGTGGTCAGCGCGGGCAGGTCGGGCAGGTGCCGAAGATTTCCAGGGTGTGGCTGACGTCGGCGTAGCCGTGCTGCGCGGCGACCCGGTCGGCCCAGCTCTCCACGGCCGGCCCGGCCACCTCGACCGTACGCCCGCACACCCGGCAGACCAGGTGGTGGTGGTGCCCCTCGCTGCACCGGCGGTACAGGTGCTCGCCGCCCGGCGGACGCATCACGTCGATCTCACCGGCGTCGGCGAGCCCCTGGAGGGTGCGGTAGACGGTGGTCAGGCCGACCCGCTCGCCGCGCTGCCGCAGCATCGCGTGCAGGTCCTGGGCGCTGTGGAAGCCCTCCATTTCGCCCAGCAGCGCGCTCACCGCCGAACGCTGCCGGGTGTTGCGCACCGCGGCGCTGCTCTCGCTCATGATCCCTCCCCGGCGTGGCTGACCGCGTCCGCCACGATGTGCGCGACGTGCTCGTCGACCAGGCTGTAGGCGATCTCCCGGCCTCGGCGGGAGCCGCGCACCACGCCCGCTCCGCGCAACACCCGCAGGTGCTGGGAGACCAGTGGTTGCGCCGCGCCGAGCTTCTCCACCAACTCGTGCACGCACCGCTCGCCGTCGGCCAGCTCGCTGACGATGGCCAGCCGAATGGGAGCGGACAGGGCGCGGAGCAGTTCGCTGGCCCCGTCGAACCCGTCGTAGCCCGTCGCGCTGGTCATCCTGCAACGGTAACCAATACCACCGACGTCGCGCTGACCAGGCTCAGCTCAGCACGACCTCGTGAGGTTCCGGTGTCGGTACGGCGGTCGGCGTCGTCCGGCGGCGCACGACCCGCCAGACAGCGCCGGCCACGGCCACCACCAGGAACGAGGCGATCGCCACCAGCACCACCGAGGCGCCCGGCGCGGTGTCCGCCGTGGCCGCCACCCAGACACCCGAGCCGGCGGCGAAGAGCCCGAGCGCCATCGCGGCGGCCATCGTGCTGCGGAAACCCCGGGTGACCTGCTGGGCGGTGGCAACCGGCACCACCATCAACGCGCTGATCAGCAGCACGCCGACGGCCCGCATGGCGATGGTCACGGTGACCGCTGTGGCGACCGCGATCAGCAGGTTCAGCGTGCGGACCGGCAGGCCGGAGACCCGGGCGTACTCCTCGTCGTGACTGACCGCGAAGAGCGCCGGCCGCAACGCGATCATCGTGACCAGGATCGCCGCGCCGAGCACCGCGATGGTGGTCAGGTCGGCAGGCGAGATGGTGGTCAGCGACCCGAACAGGTAGGCGTTGAGGTTCGCGCTGGTCGCGTCGGAGAGGCCGACCAGGAGTACGCCGCCCGCGATGCCGCCGTAGAAGAGCAGAGCCAGAGCCAGATCACCGGAGGTACGCCCACGGGCCCGGACGATCTCGATGGCGATCGCGCCGATGGTGGCGGCGATCACCGCGACCAGCACCGGGGAGCGGTTGAGCAGCAACCCCGCGCCGACGCCGGTCAGCGCCACGTGCCCCACACCATCGCCGATCAACGCCAGCCGGCGCTGCACCAGGTAGATGCCGAGCGCCGGCGCGGCCAGGCCGATCACCAGCGCGCCGATCAGGGCGCGCTGCATGTAGGGGTACTGGAAGAGTTCCATGGGTCAGTTGCTCCACAGCCCGGCGGGCTCGTCGTAGCAGTGCGGGTGCACGTGGTCGTGGTCGGGCTCCGCGTGATGGCCGGCCGGGTCGGGCACCGCGCCGTCGTGGGCGATGCGACCCTCGTGGACGACGACGGCCCGGCTGATCACCGGTCGCAGCGGGCCCAGCTCGTGGGCGACGAGCAGCACCGTTCCGCCGTGGGCGACGAAGTCGCGCAGCGCGCCGGCGAAGGCCTCCTGGCTGGCCGCGTCCACCCCGGCGGTGGGCTCGTCGAGCACCAGCAGCTCCGGCTGGCCGGCCAGGGCGCGGGCGATCAGGGTGCGTTGCTGCTGGCCGCCGGAGAGCGTGGACACCGGGTCACCGGCCCGGTCGGCGAGCCCGACCGCGTGCAGCGCGGCGTCGACGGCGGCCCGGTCGGCTCGACCCGGCGGACGAAGCACCCCTCGACGGGCCAGCCGGCCGGAGGCCACCACCTCCCGGACGGTCGCCGGTACGCCGCCGCCGGCGCCCAGGCGTTGCGGGACGTACCCGATGCGTGCCCACTGCCGGAACCGGCGCAACGGCCGGTCGAAGAGGGTGACCGAGCCGGCGCTGATCGGCACCAGCCCGAGCACGGCGCGGATCAGGGTGGACTTGCCCGAGCCGTTGGCGCCGAGGATGGCGACCACCTCGCCGGCGGTCACGGTGAGCGAGATGTCCCGGAGCACGGGGCGGCCGTCGTAGCCGACCACCCCGTGCTCGACGGTGATGACAGGTGAGGTCACGAGCAGCTCAAGGCCGTCTGCAGGGTCCGCAGGTTGGTGCGCATCACCGAAAGGTAGTCCCCGTTGCTGCCGGCGGCGAGCCCTTCGATCGGGTCGAGCACGGCGGTCTTCGCGCCGACCTGACCGGCGATGGTCTCGGCCACCTTCGGGCTGACCAGGGTCTCGAAGAAGATCGTGGTGGCCTGGTGCTCCTTGGCCTCCTCGATCACGTGCGCGAGGCGCTGCGGCGAGGGCTCGACGTCCGGGCTCAGCCCGGTGATACCGACCTGGTCGAGCTGGTAGCGGTCGGCGAGGTACCCGAACGCGGCGTGGCTGGTCACGATCTCCCGCCGCTGGCAGGTCGCCAGGCCGTGCTTGAACTCACCGTCCAGGGTCGTCAGGTCGGCGCGCAGGGCTGCCGCCCGAGCGGTGTAGTCGGCGGCGTGGTCCGGGTCGGCCTTGCCGAGCCGCTGGGCGAGCTGGTCGCCGATGCCGGCCAGCCGGGTCGGGTCGAGCCAGACGTGCGGGTCCTTGCCGCCGCTCTCCTCGGCGTGCCCCTCTTCGCCCTCGTGGTCGTGCCCGCCGGCGGACGCGTCCAACAGCGGCTGCACGCTCGTCACGTCGAACGCCCGGTCGCCGCCGTTCTGGGCCACGGCGTCGTCCACGGCCGGCTGGAACCCCTTGAGGTAGACGATCAGCTCCGCGTCGCTGACCTCTCCGACCTGGCTCGGGTTGAGCTCCAGGTCGTGCGGCTCGGCGCCGGGCTTGGCCAGGTTGGTGACCCGGACCGCGTCGCCGCCGATCCGTTCGGCCAGGAACTGGAGGGGGTAGAACGCGGCCACCACGTCGACTCGCTGGGGGTCGGCGCCGGCGGCACCGCCGGTGGAGCAGCCGGCTCCGGCGCCCAGGGCGAGGAGGGCGGTCGTGGCGGCCAGGACACGGTACGTGGCGCGGTTGGTCATGTCGTCAACTGTCCGTGGCAACGATAATGATTGTCAAAAACGCATGATTGCATGTCAGAGGAGCTTCGCGAGACCCACAGTCACCAGCAGGGTGAGCATCACCAGCCGGATCAGCCGGGTCTGCGGCGCCTGAACCGCCCAGGTCGTCGCCAACAGGGCGATCAGGACCCCGGCGAGCGCGAGCGTGAGCAGCCCGCCGATCACCCCGGGCGTGAAGAACGCCACCAGCACCACCACCAGGGTGAGCAGGAACACCGACGTCGGGTTCGCCCCGGCCAACCGGGCGAGCAGAGGGCGCTGCGTACGCTGCATCCCACAGACTCTACGAGGAGGAACCCCCGGTGCTGGTGACCAACCGGTTCGTGGTCGACGTCGATGCCGCCGACGGCTTCACCGAACGGGCGCACGCCGCCCTCACCGCGCTGGCCGCCCGGCCCGGCTACCTGCGCGGCCAACTGGTCCGGGCGCTGGACGACCCCCGGCACTGGTCACTGGTCACCGAATGGGAGTCGGTCGGCACGTACCGGCGGGCGCTGGGCGCCTTCGACGTCAAGGTCAGCGCCGTGCCGCTGCTCGCCGAGTCCGTCGACGAGCCCTCCGCGTACGAGGCGCTGGCCACCGCCGCCCCCGGCGGGGCCGTGGTCGTCGCCGAGAGTGATCGGGCTGCGGGTCCTTACCGCTGAGCCGCCGGACACTACGCTGCTCCTATGACCGCACCCGCCCCGCCACCCGGTCCCGGGGTGGCTCCGCCGTTCGCCGCGCCGCCCACCGAGGGCCGTCGGACTCGGCTCTGGATCGGCCTCGGCGTCGGCGCGCTCGCCGTGGTGCTCTGCTGCGGCGGCGGTGGCACCGCCGTCGTCGGCCTGGCCGTCAGCGGAGTCCAGGCCATTCGGGAACAGGCCCGCACCGTGACCGGCGACTACTACCAGGCGCTGGTCGAGCGGAACTACGGGCGGGCGTACGACCAGCTCTGCGACGACGCGCAGCGGCGTGAGTCCCGGCCGGAGTTCGAACGGCGCGCCGCCGCCGAACCGCAGGTGACAGCGTTCCGGGTGGGCGAGGTGGACACCACCTACCTGACCGTGCCGGTCGACGTGACCCTCGACGGCGGCGACCGGGAGCGGCAACAGGTCAGCCTCGGGCAGGACGGGCAGACCGGCGGCGTGGAGGTCTGCGAGGTCAGCTGACCCGTCCCCGGTATTCTGCTGGGCTCGGGGCGACGGTGGTCGTACCGTTGTCCCGAACCGACCGTTCCATCCACATCTCGCCCCCGCCGACCGCCAGCCGGCGTAGGAGGAAACATGCCAGCCGACCGTATCGACGCCGTCGTCAGCCTCGCCAAGCGCCGAGGCTTCGTCTTCCCCTCCAGTGAGATCTACGGAGGCACCCGATCGGCGTGGGACTACGGTCCGCTCGGCGTGGAGCTCAAGGAGAACGTCCGCCGGCAGTGGTGGAAGACGATGGTCCAGCAGCGCGACGACGTCGTCGGCCTGGACTCCGCGGTGATCCTGTCCCGCAAGGTGTGGGAGGCGTCCGGCCACATCGCCGAGTTCGTCGACCCGCTCACCGAGTGCCAGTTCTGTCACAAGCGGTTCCGGGCTGACCACCTCGAAGAGGCGTACGCCGAGAAGCACGGCAAGCCGCTCACCTCGCTGGCCGAGCTGAACTGCCCCAACTGCGGCAACAAGGGCACCTTCACCGAGCCGAAGATGTTCAACGGCCTGATGAAGACCTACCTGGGCCCGGTGGAGAGCGACGAGGGGCTGCACTACCTGCGCCCGGAAACCGCGCAGGGCATCTTCGTCAACTACAAGAACGTCGAGACGGTCGCCCGCAAGAAGCCCCCGTTCGGCATCGCTCAGACCGGCAAGTCGTTCCGCAACGAGATCACCCCGGGCAACTTCATCTTCCGGACCCGCGAGTTCGAGCAGATGGAGATGGAGTTCTTCGTCGAGCCGGGCACCGACGAGCAGTGGCACGAGTACTGGCTCCAGGAGCGCTGGAACTGGTACCTCGACCTCGGCCTCTCGGCGGACAATCTGCGGCTGTTCGAGCACCCCAAGGAGAAGCTGTCGCACTACTCGAAGCGGACCGTGGACATCGAGTACCGCTTCCAGTTCGGTGGCACCGAGTTCGCCGAGCTTGAGGGTGTCGCCAACCGCACCGACTTCGACCTCTCCACGCACAGCAAGCACTCCGGCGTCGACCTGTCGTACTTCGACCAGAGCAAGAGTGAGCGCTGGATGCCGTACGTCATCGAGCCGGCCGCGGGTCTGACCCGCGCGGTGCTCGCCTTCCTGCTGGAGGCGTACGACGAGGACGAGGCGCCGAACACCAAGGGCGGCGTGGACAAGCGCACAGTGATGCGGTTCGACCCGAGGCTCGCCCCGGTCAAGGTGGCGGTGCTGCCGCTGTCCCGCAACGAGGCGCTGTCGCCCAAGGCCAAGGATCTCGCGACCCTGCTGCGCAAGCGCTGGGTGGTGGAGTTCGACGACTCGCAGGCGATCGGGCGTCGCTACCGGCGGCAGGACGAGATCGGCACCCCGTTCTGCGTCACCGTCGACTTCGACACCCTGGACGACAACGCGGTGACGGTGCGCAACCGGGACACCATGGCACAGGAGCGCGTCTCCCTGGACCAGGTCGAGCGCTACCTGATCGAGCGTCTCCCGGGCTGCTGAGACTCTGCGCACGGGGCCTCGGCCGACGCGATGAGCGCCGGTCGGGGCCCCGTACACTTGTCCGGTGACTGCCTCGACCGTGCCCGCGCTGCGCCCGCTGACTCTCGGCCAGCACCAGGTGTGGCCGCCGGTCGTGCTCGCACCGATGGCTGGGATCACCAACATCGGGTTCCGTCGGCTCTGTCGCGAGCAGGGCGGCGGCATCTACGTCTGCGAGATGATCACCACTCGGGCGCTTGTCGAGCGCAACCCGAAGACGCTGCGCATGATCGCGTTCGGCGACGACGAAAAGCCCCGCAGTCTCCAGCTCTACGGCACCGATCCGGAGATCACCGCCGCCGCCGTGCGGATCGTCGTCGAGCGCAACCTGGCCGACCACATCGACCTCAACTTCGGCTGCCCGGTCCCCAAGGTCACCCGGCGTGGCGGCGGCGCGGCGCTGCCGTGGCGGCGCCGGCTCTTCGCGCGACTCGTGCGGGCCGCGGTGGCCGCCGCGTCACCGTCCGGCGTGCCGGTCACTGTCAAGATGCGCAAGGGCATCGACGACGACCACCTGACGTACGTCGAAGCCGGGCTCGCCGCCCAGGAGGCCGGCGTGGCAGCGGTGGCCCTGCACGGGCGCACGGCCTCGCAGCGCTACTCGGGCACCGCCGACTGGGACGCGATCGCCACCCTGAAGCAGGCCCTCGATGTGCCGGTGCTCGGCAACGGCGACATCTGGGAGGCCGACGACGCGCTGCGCATGGTGGCCCACACCGCCGTCGACGGCGTGGTCATCGGGCGCGGCTGCCTGGGCCGGCCGTGGCTCTTCGCCGACCTGGAGGCCGCCTTCAACGGTCGGCCGGAGCGGCGGCTACCCACCCTCGGCGAGGTGGCCGTGACCATGCGCCGGCACGCCGAACTGCTGGTCGACCAGTTCACTGCCGGCGCCCGCAACCCGGCCCGAGGTGAACGGGACGGCTGCACCGACTTCCGCAAGCACGTCGCCTGGTACCTCAAGGGCTTCCCCGTCGGCGGTGAGCTGCGGCGCTCGCTGGCGATGATCGAAAGCCTGACCCAGCTCGACGACCTGCTCGGCAAGCTCGACCCGGCGGAGCCGTTCCCGATGACCGCCCTCGGGCAGCCGCGCGGGCGTACCAACTCGCCCGGCAAGGTCTTCCTGCCGGAGGGTTGGCTGGCCAGCCGGGACGACGACACGGTCCCCGAGGGTGCCGAGATGGACGACTCCGGCGGCTGAGTCCTCGATCCTCGTGGGGTCGTCGCCGTCGGATCTTCTTCGCAGGCTCCCGGCCCGGTTCCGGCCGGGAGCAGGGGGCGGACGTAGGGGTGCGGCACGCTATCGAGCTGATGTCGTAAACGAGTCATGACCTGGGCTCGGCCGTCCGCCGTTCGGCGGTGCCACTGACTGGCGCTGCTCTGTGGCTGCCGCGACCGCTTGTTGCTCTGTGGCTGCCGCGACCGCTTGTTGTTCTGCGGTTGCCGCGACCGCTTGTTGCTCTGCGGCTACCACCACCGTTGCCGTCACCGTGTTGCCCTGCGATTGCCGTGGCGAGTTGCCCTGCGGTGCCGTCACCGTGTTGCCCTGTAAGTCCCGTTGCGACGTTGCTTCGCGGCTGCCCTGGCGACGCTGATTCGTCTACGACATCAGCTCCAAAGGACCCGTGACGCAACCAACGGCCCCGCGCCGGGTACTCGTTCGCCGAGATCCGCGCAATATCAGGGATCTTGCGGTCTCCGGCGAGTCGGAGGCAGCAACATCGGAGATCTTGTTCGGATCTTGGGCGCGGGGCGCGGGGCGCGGGGCGCGGGGCGCGGGGCGCGGGGCGCGGACCTGGACATGCGGAAGGGCCGGACCCCGTGGTGGGGTCCGGCC
>NZ_JBEYSL010000090.1:0-16446 GCF_040642735.1 Micromonospora sp. NPDC047753
CTCGATCGTCGGCCGGCTCACCGTCGAGGAGGTCATCCGGGACCGGGCGGCGTTCGCCAGCGCCGTGGCCGAGGAGGCCGAGCACTCGATGACCATTTCCGGGTCGAGGGCCGAGGTCGGCTCGTCGAAGAGCAGCACCTTCGGTTGCATCGCCAGGGCTCGGGCGATCGCGGCCCGCTGCTGCTGCCCGCCGGAGAGCTGGGCCGGGTGGTGGTCTGCCTTGTCGGCGATGCCGACGCGCTCCAGCAGGGCCAACGCCTGCTGCCGCGCCTCGGGTCGAGGGATCCGGCGAACCCGGGTGGGGCCGAGGGTGATGTTGTCCAGCACCGTCTTGTGGCCGAAGAGGTTGAACGACTGGAAGACCATGCCGACGTCGGCGCGCAGCCGGGCCAGCGCGCGGCCCTCGGCGGGCAGCGGCTCACCGTCGATCTCGACGCTGCCCTGCCCGACGGTCTCCAACCGGTTGAGGCAGCGGCACAGTGTCGACTTGCCGGAGCCGGAGGGCCCCACCACGACGACCACCTCGCCGGCGGCCACCGTGAGGTCGATGTCCTTGAGCACGTGCAGCGGACCGAACCACTTGTTCAGGCCGCGTACCGACACCATCGGTCGGTCCGCACCCGTCGTCTCCGGTGCCACCAGGCGGCCTCACTTCCTTCGACTACAAAACTAAGTCAGCTTCATATCGAACCAACAGCGCCATCTAAAGGTAGCTAGCAAACTAAGTCAACCGGTTGCTTGAACAAACTGCGGGTGCTAAGAAGCTGACGTGACGATTGACGACGCGCCACGCGATGCCCTCCGGGGCGGCCCCCGGGAGCTACTGCGCTGGGTGGCCACCGGTGCGGCCGTCAGTCGGGCCGACCTGTCCCGCCTCTCCGGGCTCTCCCCGTCGACGGTTTCCCAGCGGGTCGAGGCGTTGATCAGCCAAGGGCTGCTGGAGGAGGCCGGTGCCGGGCGGTCCCGGGGTGGACGGCGGCCCCGTCAACTCGCCGTGCCCACCGGCGGCGCGGTGGTCGGCGCCATCGACCTCGGCGCCCATCACGCCCGCGTCGGCGCACTGGATCTCTCCGGGCGGGTGGTCCAGGCCCGCACCCTGCCGGTCCGCATCGAGGACGGCCCAGAGGCGGTGCTCGGTGCACTACTCGCCGAGGTCGCCACGCTGGTCGGCAGCGATCCGGCGGCCGGCGGCGGCTCCGCGCCAGGTGCGCTCCGCGGCGTCGGCATCGGGATCCCCGGCCCGGTGCAGCACTCCACCGGGCGGATCGTCAGCCCGTCGCGGATGCCCGGCTGGAACGGCTTCGACGTCGCCGCGTTCTGCGCCGGTCGCGTCGACGTGCCGGTCGTCGTGGACAACGACGCCAACCTGATGGCACTCGGCGCGCACCGCACCGCGCATTCCGAGTTGGACCACGCCGTCTACATCAAGGCTGGCACCGGAATCGGCTCCGGTGTGATCTCCAACCGGTTCCTGCCGGACAAGGCGATCGACCTGGTCGACGAGTCCGCGTCCCGGCTCCGGATGGAGATCGACTCGCGTCCGGTCGAGGTGGACGAGATCGAGCGGGCCGTCCGCCGGTTGGAGATCGAGGAGATGGCCCTGGCCAAGGAGCCGGACGCCGCCTCGGCCGAGCGGTTGGAGCGGCTCCGCAAGGAGTTGGCCGACAAGCGCGAGCAGCTCACAGTGCTCTCCGAGCGCTGGCAGACGGAGAAGAGTCACATCACCAAGCTCTCCACGGCGAAGGAGGAGCTGGAACGCCTCGGCGGTGAGGCCGAGCGGGCCGAGCGCGACGGCGAGCTGGAACGCGCCGCCGAGCTGCGCTACGGCCGGATTCCCGCCCTGAAGGTCGAGCTGAAGCAGGCCGCGGAGGAGCTGGCTGAGCTTCAGGCCGACGGCGCGATGCTGAAGGAGGAGGTCGGCGCGGACGACATCGCCGCCGTGGTCGCCTCCTGGACCGGCATCCCCGCCGGCCGCCTGCTGGAGGGTGAGACGGCCAAGCTGCTGCGGATGGAGGAGTCGCTGGGCGGCCGGGTGGTCGGCCAGACCGAAGCGGTCGGCGCCGTCTCCGACGCGGTACGCCGTGCCCGGGCCGGTATCGCCGACCCGGACCGCCCGACAGGCAGCTTCCTCTTCCTCGGCCCCACCGGCGTCGGCAAGACCGAGCTGGCCAAGGCCCTCGCCGAGTTCCTCTTCGACGACGAGCGGGCCATGGTCCGCATCGACATGAGCGAGTACGGCGAGAAGCACTCGGTAGCCCGCCTGGTCGGTGCCCCACCCGGCTACGTCGGTTACAACGAGGGCGGTCAGCTCACCGAGGCGGTGCGCCGACGGCCGTACTCGGTGGTGCTGCTGGACGAGGTGGAGAAGGCTCACCCGGACGTCTTCGACGTGCTGCTCCAGGTGCTCGACGACGGCCGGCTCACCGACGGCCAGGGCCGCACCGTGGACTTCCGTAACGCGATCCTGATCCTCACGTCCAACCTCGGGTCGTCGGTGATCAGCGACCTGACGCTCGCCGACGAGCAGCGCCGCGAGGGCGTGCTGGCCGTGGTCCGGTCGCACTTCAAGCCGGAGTTCCTCAACCGTCTGGACGACATGGTGGTCTTCGCCTCGCTGCGGGGAGATGACCTGCGCTCCATCGTCGACATCCAGTTGCACCGGATGCGGCGGCGGTTGGCCGATCGCCGGCTGGGTCTGGAGATCACCGATGCCGCTCGGAACTGGCTGGCCGAGCACGGCTACGACCCGATCTACGGTGCGCGACCGCTCCGTCGTCTGGTCCAGACCGCGATCGGCGACCAACTCGCCAGGGCCCTGCTCTCCGGGACGATCCGAGACGGCGACACCGTCAAGGTCGATCTGGCCGACGCGAAGGAAGGGTTGGCCGTCACCGCCGCCTGATCCGTCGCACCCGGGCCGATCCCGCCTCGCAGGCGGGGTCGGCCCGACCCGTTCTCCGCCCCCGACGGCGCCCCACCGAGACGCTCCGTAGCTGCCAGATCACCAGACAATGATGAATTTCTCCAGGTGCGCGGGGTTGTTACCGTTCCCGCCGACGCACTTGGGGAGGTGGTCGGCATGAACGGTCCCGTGGCGTACCTGGTGACGACGTTGGGGTGTCTGATCGGAGTCGCCGGGGTCGTGGTTGCGGTGGTGGCGCTGCGCAAGGGCCGTAAGGCCGCCCGTCCGGCGGCACCCGCGGACCCGTTCCGGGACACCGACAGCGACGCGCTCCGGGGCGACCCGCGCAGGCTCAAGCCCGGCGACATCGTCGAGATCCGCCGGGTGTCGTACGCGGTCCGGGGCTCGGTGCATCTGGATGAGGGCGGCTGGAGCTGGGCCGAGCACCTGCTGGACACCGCCGAGGGCGACAAGCGCTGGCTCTCCGTGGAGGAGGACCCCGACCTGGAGCTGGTGCTCTGGACCGTCGAGCCGGCCGCCACGATCACCCCGGGTGCGTCCGCGCTCGACTTTGCCGGCCGCCGCTACGCCCTGGAGGAGTCCGGTCAGGCCCGCTTCACGGCCACCGGCAGCACCGGCCTCGACCCCAGTGGCACCCTTCGATACCACGACTACCGGGCCCCTGGCGGCGAACGGCTCTCCTTCGAGGCGTACGGCCAGGCCGGCTGGGAGGTCGCCCGGGGCGAGCAGTTGCACCGCGCCGACGTGATGGTCTACCCGCAGGCCGGGCCGGAGGCCAGCTGAGGTGCTGGTGAGCCTCCACACCCCGTACGTCGACACCTGCGCCGCCGACCTCAGCCTGGCACTCGGCGGCCCGGAGCGTCCCGCGCTGCACGTCCGCGACCTCACGCTGCCCGGGGACGTCCGGCTACGGCTGCGCCTGCTCGGTGCGTCCCACCAGGTCGTGCTGACCGAACCCGGCGGTGCGGCCGAACTCACCGAGACGGTCGCCTGCCTGCCGGGCCGGCCGCCGCACCTGCCCGACGCCCTGCACGACGAAGCGGGCGGCTACCGCTTCACCGCCGCCGTGCTGCGCCCCGCCGACGGTGAGTTGCACACCCGGATCGCCAGGCTCCGCGCCGACCTGGCCGACGACCCGTACGCCCTGGTCGGAGTCTTTCCCGGCGACCCGGACGCGGTGACCGCGCTGGCCGTGCGCGCCGACCTGCCGCACGGGACGGTCGGCTGGCGTACCTGGCACGCGTACCCCCAGACCAACGAGCTGGTCCTGACCGAGACGGTGGTGGCACTGCGATGACGTACCGACGCTGGTTCGTGGTGGGCGTGGCAGCGGCCGTGGTCGGCGCGCTGGTCGCGGGCTTCGCCCTCGTCAACGGCACCTTCTCCCCGCGCGCCTACGTGCAGGACAGGTATTCGCGAGCGGCCAGCCGGGACATCGGCCGGGAAGCGACCGCGTACACCTCGTCGAAGTCACCGACCGCCGTCGCCAAGGAACTGACCGACGCGTGGAATCCGTCCGACCGGTACGCCGACGGCAGCGGCGTCTACCTGCGCTACGACGACGACTCGGTGGTGATCCTGCCGATCGCCGCAGGCTCGGTGATCCTGCTCGAAGACATGGACACCGCTCACCCCCGCTACCACTCGACCGTCGGGTCGTACTGGGGTTGGGGACGCGGTAACAGCGTTCGGGGCGGCGGCCCCGGCACCGGCAAGTAGCCCGACGCCTGACCCCATCACCTGGAGCCCTCCGTGCAGAACCTCGTCACCGAGGCCCGGCCGCACTGGCGGCTGGCCCGCGCGGCGGTGCTGGTCGCGGTCTTCGTCTGCGCCGCCTGCGGGCTGGTCTACGAGCTGGCCCTTGTCGCGCTCGGCAGCTACCTGATCGGCGACACCGTCGGGCAGGCGTCGATCGTGCTCGGCGTGATGGTCTTCGCGATGGGCGTCGGCGCACTGGTCGCGAAGCCGTTGCAGCCCCGGGCCGCCGCAGCGTTCGCGGTGATCGAACTGACCCTGGCCCTGCTCGGTGGCCTGTCCGTGCTCGGCCTCTACGCCGCCTTCGCCTGGCTCGACCTGTACGGCCCGGCGTTGGTCGCCACCGCCTTCGTGCTGGGCCTGCTGATCGGCGCGGAGATTCCGCTGCTGATGGTGATGTTGCAGCGCATCCGCGAGCAGGCCGCCGGCAGTGCGGTGGCCGACCTGTTCGCCGCCGACTACGTCGGCGCGCTGCTCGGCGGGCTCGCCTTCCCGTTCCTGTTGATCCCCGTCTTCGGCCAGCTCAAGGGTGCCCTGGTGGTCGGCGCGGTGAACGCGGTGGCCGGTCTCGCCCTGGTCTGCACGGTGTTCCGGAGAGAGCTGAGCCGCCGCGCCCGGCTCGTCCTCGGCGCCGGCTCCGTCGTGGTCGCGCTCTGCCTGGGGTACGCCTGGGTGACCGCCGCCGACTTCGAGGTGACCGCCCGGCAGCAGCTCTACCGGGACCCCGTCGTGTACGCCGAACGCTCCCGTTACCAGGAGATCGTGCTGACCAGGTCGGTGCGGGAGGTCGGCCACGCCGACACCGACCTCCGGCTGTTCCTCAACGGTGATCTTCAGTTCAGCTCGGTGGACGAGTACCGCTACCACGAGGCGCTGGTGCATCCGGCGATGCGAGGTCCACGCGGCGACGTACTGGTTCTCGGTGCCGGCGACGGCCTCGCCGTCCGGGAGATCCTGCGGTACCCGGACGTCCGCCGGGTGACAGTTGTCGACCTCGACCCGGCGGTGGTGGCGCTGGCCAGCACCGTGCCGCAGCTGCGGGCGCTCAACGGCGGCTCGCTCGACGACCCCCGGGTACGGGTGGTGAACACTGACGCGTTCGGCTGGCTGCGTACCGCCGCCGAGCGCTTCGACGTGGTGGTCGCCGACCTGCCCGACCCGGACGAGACGGCCACGGCCAAGCTCTACACCGTCGAGTTCTACGCGCTGATCAGGTCGGTGCTCGCCGAGCGGGGACGGCTGGTGGTGCAGTCCGGCTCGCCGTACTTCGCGCCCCGCTCCTACTGGTCGATCGACGCATCGGTGCGGGAAGCCGGCTTCGCCACAGTGCCGTACCACGTCGACGTGCCGTCCTTCGGCGACTGGGGTTTCCTGCTCGCCACGGCGGGAACCGCCCCGCCGGTGCTGGAACTGCCGGCCGACGCTCCCCGGCTGCGTTTCCTCGACCCGGGCGTGCTGCGGGCCGCGGCGGCCTTTCCCGCCGACCGCGCCCGCCTGGACGTGCCCCCCAGCACCCTCCTCCAACCGAGGGTCCTCGACTACGCCCGCACCGAGTGGCGCGGCTACTGACCCGCACCACCTGGCGCCCGAACAGGCGGCCGTGTCAGGAGAGTCTCCGCTCATGGCACAAACCTCGTGATCAACGGGGTGGAGTGGGGCCGGACGGGGAAAGGGTGGAGGCATGTTTGGAAAGCGGAAGGCTTGGGAGCGCGAATTGGGCGCCGCCGTCGACGAGTTGGTGGCCGCTGAGACGCTCGCCTTTGGTGGGGTGGGGATCGCGGGCACCCTGTTGCCGGTGACCGAGGCGTACCACCGGGTCGAGGCCGCCCTGAGCGACCACCCCGATGAGGTACGCCGCCAGCTCGACCGGGTGCTGGCCGACGGCACACCCGCCGGCCGGGCTTACGCGGCCACGCTGCTGGAGCGGATCGACCCGGAGACGGCCCGAGCGACGTGGACGTCGCTGCGGGACGATCCGAGCGAGTTGACCACCTTCGTCGGCTGCGTGATGGACCGGGAAACCCTCGGCACCTACGCCAGTCGGCGGCTCGCCGCAGCATGATCCATTCGCCGGTCGGCGCTGCCCGATCGGTTCTGCCGGTTGCTGACGACGCACCGTACGTTGCGAGCCATGAGCCCGCCCGCCACCGCGCCGCGTCCGCCCCGCCCGGCCACCGTGACCATCGCCTTCTGGCTGCAACTGGCCGTGGTGCTGGTGCTGCTCGGCCTGGCCGCGCTGACGGTGGCCGAGGCGGTGCGCTTCGATGGCCAGATCGACCGCGCGGTACGACTGGTGCCGGACGCCGACCCGGAGGAGGTGGCCGGCGAGCGGCAGGGCAACGTCGTGATGACGCTGATCCTCGGCGTGCCGGCGGTGTTGCTCGCGGTCTGGTTTGCGGCCACCGCCGTCCCGGTCCGGCGGGGCGCCAACGTCGCGCGGATCCTGGTCTTCGTGGCCAGTGGAGCGCAGTTGCTGGTCTGCTTCGGGCAGTGCTGCTCCGGAGGTTTTCTCGTGCCGCTGCTGACCATGCCGGAGATCGGCGACGAGCCGCCACCGGATTGGGACGAGGAGTGGGAGACCTCGACGTTCTACGACACGTTGTACGCCGGCACCGATCCCTGGGAGGACCTGCTCTTCCCGGCGGCAGGGCTGGGTGTGCTCACCGTTCTTGTCCTCTCCGCAGCCGTGACCCTGCTGCTGGCGCTGCCGCCGGCGAACCGCTGGTTCGTGCCGCGTACCGCGAACGAGGCGCTTCCCGGGCCGGCCTGGGTGATGCCCGTCCCCACCTACGCCCCGACCGGTTACGGATACCCGACAGCTCCGCTCGTGCCGGGCTTCCTGCCGCCGAACCAGCCGCTCCCACCCGGCTACCTGATCTGCCCCGACCCGGCAGCGCACCTGACGCCGGGAGCACCGGGCGCCTCACCAGGGCCGACGGGACCGCCGGTGCCGCCTCCGGAGGACGCACCCGACCACAATCGTTAGCTGAGCTGTCGGCCACAGCGCGGGTCGTCCGGGTGCCGACGGTTGTTACCGTCTGCGCCGACGTACCTGGGGAGGTGGTCGAGTGGACGCGCTGGTGACGTGCCTGGTGGCGGCTGTTGCCGTACTAGCGGTGGTCGTGGTCGTGGTCGTCGTGCGGGCCCGCCGACGGCCGACGGGCCGGCCTCTCGGCCAGCCGGCGGAGCCGCCGCACGGTGGCCCGCTCCGCCGGCTGGCTCCGGGTGACAGCGTGCGGATCCGCGAGCGGGAGTACGCGGTGAGTGCCACGATCCGCCTGGTCGAGGGCGACTGGAGTTGGGTGCAGCACCTCCTCGACGACGACTCCGGCACCCGCCACCGGCTCTCCGTGGAGGACGGCCCCGAACTCGAGCTGGTCTTCTGGACCCCGGAGCCGGGCGCCACCGTCACCCCGGGCGCCCCGACCATCGAACTCGGCAGGCGGCGCTACACCTGGGCCGAGACCGGGCAGGCGCGTTACACAGCGACCGGAGAGACCGAGTTGCCGTCGACCGGGACGATGCGCTACCACGACTACCAGTCCGGTGGCAGCGCGCGGCTGTCCTTCGAGGCGTACGGCGAAGAGGGCTGGCGGGTCGCCCGCGGTGACCTGCTCGACCCCGCCGACCTGACAATCCGCCCGCCCCGGGCCTGAGGCCCGCCGAGCCGGCCCGGGCGGACGCGCCGGGCTCGTCACGGCATGCCGAACTGGCCGGTTGTCGATACGGTGTGGGCGCGATCTAGGGAAGGAGAATCGTGGTCGATTCCCAGAGCACGCCGGCCCGTCAGCGGCCATCCATTGTGTCGATTTCCAGTTACCTGCTCTTCCTGTTCCTGGCGCTCCAGGTAATCAGTCTGATCATCACGCTCAGCACCTTCAGCAAGACGCGGGACGCGCTCCGCGAGGCGTACGCGGGCAGCGGCACCGACGGTGACCAGGTGGCCGACGTCTTCGCCGTCATCGGCATCGGCGGGAGCATCGTCCTGCTGCTGCTCGCGGTCGTGCTGGGCGTGCTGGCCCTGTTCAACAACCAGGGCCGCAACGGTGCCCGGATCACCACCTGGATCGTCGGCGGCATCATGGTCTGCTGCGTGGGCGGTGGTCTGCTCAGCAACGCGGCCGGCGGTTTCAACACCGGTGGCGGGACCACCGGCGACGCGCCGAGCCCGGAGGAGATCCAGCGCCGCCTGGAGGAGGCCCTGCCCTCCTGGGTGACCCCGGTCAGCCTCCTGCTGGGTGTGCTCAGCCTGATCGCGCTGATCACGGCGCTGGTCCTGCTGGCGCTGCCGAAGGCCAACCCGTTCTTCCGCAAGCCCACCGCGGGCTGGGAGCCGCCCACCCCGGGCGCCAGCTACCCGGGCCACCCGCAGGCGCCGGGTCAGCCCGGTTACCCGCAGGCATCCGGTGAGCCGGGTTATCCGCAGGCATCCGGTGAGCCGGGTTATCCGTCGAGTGGGGAGCCGAGCTACCCGCCGCCACCGGCCGCGGACCGCCCGGACGACACGCCGCCCACGGATCGGCCCGGGTCAACCCCGCCGCCGAGCAACTGACGGCTCGATAAGCACGACGCCGACGATCCCTCCGAGTAGGTTGCAACCCGACGCCTACCGGAGGGATTCGTCGTGTCGTACCCGGAATCGGCACCGGCCCGCCGGCCCGCCGCCGCCCTGTCGGCTGCGACGGTGCTGTTGGTGATGGCGGTCGCCGCGCTCGCGTACGCGGTGGTCTCCCTGGTGGTGCTGGGCGGGACGGTCGACGCGTTCCGCTCCGCCGCCCGCGACACCTCGGCGAGCCCGGAGCAGATCGACGGCGTGGTGGCCCTGCTCCGCGCGTCGGCCGTGCTGACGGCGGTGGTGGCGGTGCTGTCCGCGCTGCTGCTCGCCGGCCTGGCCCTCGGTCTGCTGGCCGGTCGCAACGGCGTTCGGGTGGCGACCTGGGTGGTCAGCGGGCTCGGTCTGCTCGCCGCCTGTTGCAGTGTGGTGGTGGTCGTCGGCGAACGGGCCGCGCCACTGCGAATGGGCTCCGGCGACCAGTCCCTCGCCGAGTTGCTGGGCCTGGTCGGTGACGCGTACCCGTCCTGGTGGATCCCGCTCAACGCCGGGCTTTCCGTCGCACAGGCGCTCGGTTACCTTGTAGTAGCTATGCTGCTGGCGCTGCCGGCGGCGAACAGCTGGTTCGGCCGCCACCGCTCTACGGTGCCAACCGCACCGCCCATGTTCCCGCCCGCACCGCCCCAGCCCCCGTCGGCGCCGCACAGGCCCCCGTACCCGCCCAGGTGAGGACCACTCCGTGACGCTCGACCCCACGACTGCCGAGCGCCGAGCCCTGATCACCGGGGCCACCGCCGGCATCGGCGCGGCGTTCACGCGACGCCTGGCCGCCGACGGCTGGCACCTGGTGCTCGTTGCCCGCGACGCGGCGCGGCTGACCGAGCTGGCCACCGAGCTGGGTTCCACGTCCGGACGCGAGGTGGAGACGATCTCAGCGGATCTGTCCACCGACGACGGCTGCGCCACCGTGGAGCAGCGCCTCGCCGACGGCAGCCCGGTGCACCTGCTGGTCAACAATGCGGGGATCAGCCTGAACAAACCGTTCCTGCGCTCCACGGCGGAGGACGAGGCGCGACTGTTGCGACTCAACGTGCACGCGGTCATGCGGTTGACCCTGGCGGCGCTTCGACCGATGACCGAACGGCGAAATGGGGCAGTGATAAATGTCTCTTCGGTCGCCGGGTTCGGGACGGCGATGCCCGGATCGACATACTCCGCCAGCAAGGCGTGGGTCACCAACTTCAGTGAGTCCGTCGGCCAGTCAGCGCGGCCGTTCGGCGTCCAGGTGATGGCCCTCTGCCCCGGCTACACCCGCACCGAATTCCATCAGCGGGCCGGCATCAACATGTCCAAGACGCCGGAGTGGCTGTGGCTGCGGGCCGAGGATGTTGTGGACGAAGCCCTGCGTGACCTGCGCAAAGGCAAGATGGTCAGCATCCCTGCGTGGAAGTACAAGGTGGTCGTGGCAGGTATGCGACACGCGCCGCGGCGGCTGCTCCAGGCGGTCGCGCGGGACACCCGCGGCCGGATCGGTCGCGACGAGCGCTGAGCCTCGACCGGCCCGCCGACCCCGAGCGAGTGGTGGGACGGCGTTGGCACGCCGCTGTCGGCCCAGTTGCTGAGCGTAGTCGAGCATCGCCAGTCATCGGTTCCCCTCGGGGCTGATCAGGGTGGACCCCGCACACGGCGTTCAGAGTTGCGCAGTAACCTCTATCGCCATGGGGGACCACGACGACCTGCGTAAATTCATTACCGACCTGGCTGTGGTCCACGGCCGGGTCGTGCTCTCGTCGGGGCGCGAGGCAGACTGGTACGTGGACCTGCGGCGCGTCACGCTCCATCACCGGGCCGCTCCTCTGGTCGGCCGGGTGTTGCTCGACCTCACCGCCGACTGGGAGTTCGACGCCGTTGGGGGCCTCACCCTGGGCGCGGATCCAGTCGCGCTCTCGATGCTGCACGCCGCCGCTCCGACCGGCCGGGCCCTGGACGCCTTTGTGGTGCGCAAGGCGGGCAAGGCCCACGGTCTTCAGCGGCGGATCGAGGGACCGGAGGTGGCTGGCCGCCGTGTGTTGGCGGTGGAGGACACATCCACGACTGGCGGAAGTGTTTTGACAGCTGTCGAGGCGCTTCGCGAGGCCGGGGCGGAAGTCGTGGGCGTGGTGGTTATTGTTGATCGAGGCGCCGGCGACGCGGTGCGAGCCGCCGGATTGCCGTACCGGGCGGCCTATACGTTGGCTGACCTCGGCCTTGTGGCGTAAAAGTCTGCCGATTCGGATCTGCTGATATGCAGGCGGATCGATGCTGCTGGTGGAAGGATGGAATACGTGGGAACTGCGTTGGCCGAAATGACTATGCCTCAGATCTCGCCGCTAAACGGCGAGCCGATCGAACGTGCCGATGCCGAGCGTCTCGCCGGGGTCCTCAAGGCCCTTGCTGATCCTGCTCGGTTGCGGCTGCTCAGCCTGATCCAGTCGGCCCCCGAGGGCGAGGCGTGCGTCTGTGACCTGACCGCGCCGCTCGGCCTCTCTCAGCCGACGGTCAGTCACCACCTGCGCATCCTCACCGAGGCTGGCTTGTTGCAGCGGGAGAAGCGCGGTGTCTGGGCGTACTACAGCCTGGTCCCGAGTGCGATCGCGACGATCGCCGACCTGCTGACCCCGCCGCGTAAGCGGGCCACCAAGAAGGCCCGCTGACGTAGGCACCATGCCGTCCCGAGCCGGGGCGGCGTCCGGTGGCGAGCCAGGGGTGGCGCCACCGGTGGTTGACACCTGCTCGGCCCCGGTCGCACCACCGGAGGCCGGGTTCGACATGCCGACGGCCGACCCCCTCACCAGGGGGCCGGCCGTCGTCGTACCGCTCAACGGTCCTGACCGTGCTCCGGGCGCTGACGGCCGTCCTGGTGCTGGTCGTGGTCGAACGCGTCGCGGGCCGCCTCCACAGCGCCGGCGGCGCTGGCCGCCGCGACCACCGCGACCGCCTCGCCGCGCTTACGAGCCCGCCGGTCGCGGAGGAACTCGAAGAAGATCGGCAGCACCGAGATCACAATGATCAGGGCCACCACCGGCAGGATGTAGTGGTCGATCTTGTCGCCGATGGCCTGGTAGATCTGCTCGGCCAGCAGGTAGCCGATCAGCAGGATGCCGTCCACCCAGAGCACCGCGCCGACGATGTTCCAGAGCAGGAACTTCTTGGCCGGCATGCCGAGCGCGCCCGCGACCGGGTTGAGGAACGTCCGGACGATCGGAATGAAGCGCGCCAGCACGACGGCCTTCGCCGGGCCGAACTTCTCGAAGTAGTACTCGGCCTTCTCCACGTACTCCTTCTTGAAGAGCCGGGAGTTCGGCCGCTCGAACATCGGCCGGCCGTACCGCGCGCCGAGCCAGTGCCCCAGCTGTGCCCCGAGGATCGCGCAGATCGGCCCACCGATCAGCAGGCCGGCGAGGGAGAGGCGGGTGCCGTCACCGAAGATCGCGTCCGCCACCGGTGACGAGGCCACCCCGGCGAGGAACAGCAGCGAGTCACCCGGGAAGAAGAAGCCCACCAGCAGGCCGGTCTCGGCGAAGAGGATCACCCACACGCCGATCAGCCCGAAGGTCTGCAACAGATCTTTGGGATCGAGCGGGTTCAGGGCGACGCTCTCCACGAGAGCGCGGGTCTTCTCAGCTGTGTCCACGGCCACAAAGGGTACCGAAGCCCGGGGCCCCGGCCGCGCCGGACCGGCCCGTCACCACCCGCCCGCGCCGTGGGGCCCAACGACGGTGCCCCGCCGACCGTGGTGGTCGACGGGGCACCGGTGGTGCGGGGTGGATCAGGCGACGAAGCGGGTCCGGCGGCGCTTGGCCACCAGGTAGCCGCCGACGCCCGCGGCGAGCAGCAGCGCGCCGAGGCCGGCGATCAGCCCGGTGGACTGACCGGTGATCGGCAGCGAGCCGCCGTCACCGTCACCGTCATCGCCGCCGCCCTGGCCGCCGTCACCGCCGCCGTTCACCAGGATCTGCGCGGTGTCGTTGGCCGGGTTCAGGTCCTTGATCTGCTTGTCTTCCTGCCCGGTGCTCAGCTTGACCTCACCGGTCTGGCCGCCGGCCTGGTCGATCCGCACCTGGAACTCGTAGTCGACCTTCTCGCCCTTCCTGATCGAGCCGAGCACGAAGCACTGGTAGATCCGCCCGCCGGGCTTGCCCGGCTCCCACCCGTCGTCCTCGGAGCTGAAGCAGTCCTCCGGAGCGCGGACGGCGGTGACGCCCTTCGGCAGCGTGACCGTGGTGCCGATCCAGGGCGACTCGCTGCCACCCGAGTTGACGGCCGCCGGCCCGTTGTTGACGTAGCCGACCGTGAGCGGGACGGTGGCGCCGACGTCGCCGGTCACCTTCGCGCCGCGCGCTGCCACATCGGCCCGCTGGTCGCCGGTCACCTGAAGGTCGACCCAGGTCGAGTTGTCCAACGGGTTGACGTCGGTCTGCCCGGAGCGCATGTTCATGACCGGCTCGAGCTTCAGCTCACCCTCGGTCCCGTTCGGCCCGATCTTTGCCGGGAGTTCGGCCTCGGACCGGTACTCGTCCCAGTCGGCAGGCGTGAACCAGATGGAGAACCCGCCGAAGCTGTTCGGCGCCCAACTGTCGGCGGGCACCGTGAAGCCGAAGCTGTCGTCGAGGCGGAAGCTGGCGTTCTTGCCGATGGTCGCCTCGAAGCGGCAGGCGAATGCCCAGTCGTGCAGCGGGCCCTCGGTGTACTCGCAGTTCTCGTAGCGCTTCGACGGCTGAAGACCGTCCGCGCCGACGAAGAAGAGAACCGCGTCCTTCGCGGGCGCCTCGCCCCGGTTCGTCACCTGGAACGGGGCCTTCAGCGTGGCACCGGGCGCGCCCTTGAGCTCCAGGAACTCGGTGGTGGTGAGATCGACGCCCTCGCCGATCTCCACAGTCGAGCTGTAGGAGACGGATCCGGACTTGCCGTCCGACGTGACAGTGAAGTTCAGCTCGCCCTTCTGATCGGGCTTGGCACCGGCCTTCGCGCGAACGACGAGGGAGACGAGGTTCAGGTACGAGCCGTCGTCGTCCTGGTCCTCTACCTTGCACGTCAGGATCGCACCGGACTCGGTGCAGTTCTCCCCGCTGCTCTCGACGCTGGCGAAACCGTCGATCTTGCTCCGGTCCACCTTGATCGTGTAGTCGTCGGGCTGCCGCTCCGTGGTGAGCGAGAAGAGGGTTACCCACTTCTCGGTGCCTCCAGGCGCGACGATCACGTTGTTGGCGTACAGGTCGAGATTGTCTACCGCTGCGGCGGGGGCTGCCGGTGCGGCGACGGCCGGGCTGGCGGAGGCGGCGACGAACGCGCCTGCTACGCCCAGTCCGGCGAGCCAACGCCGGGTGGAGTGGGTGAGCATGAGGGGGGTTCCTCCAGGTGGGGGATCAGGTGGAGCCTGCGGATCTTAAGGAATTGCTAAGGCTGACTGCAGCCCTCAAAGCCGCCCGCCGAGCAAGACGAACCAAAAGGTTGATGAGCGTCACCGCAATGTTCGGTCGGTCCGCTTCCGTCAAGTGAGGCAGGAGCCCCCGGGAGGTGCAGTGACGTACGAGGAGTTCGCGGACACGCGGCTGGCCCCGCTACTGCGGTACGCGGTGATGCTGACCGGCGAACCACACCAGGCCCAGGATCTGGTCCAGGAGACCATGGTCCGGGTCCAGCTCAACTGGCGTCGGGTCGCCCGAGCCGACTCGCCCGAGCGTTACGTACGCCGGATGCTCACCAACCAGTACGTCGACTGGCGGCGCGGCTCGTGGGTGCGCCGGGTGCTGCTGCGCGGGGAGCCCGACGCATCGGTGCCGGTGCCCACCGATCACGCCCAGTCCGCCGTGGACCGGGATCAGGTCTGGTCCTGGCTCTCCCGGCTGCCGCGTCGGCAGCGGGCTGCTCTGGTGCTGCGCTACTACGAGGACCTGCCCGACGTCGAGATCGCCGACATTCTCGGCTGTGCCGTCGGGACCGTCCGCTCGTCCATCTCCCGGGCCCTGGCCACGCTCCGGGCCGAGTACGTGGAGGCGTGAACATGATCGAGGATGACCTGCGTGCCGCGTTCGCCCGGCACGAAACGTTGACCCCGTCGACCGGCCCGCTGCGTGTCGCGATCGACCGGCTCGCCGCTGTCCGCCGTCGCCGCCGCCAGCGGTTGCAGGCCGCTGGCGTCACGCTCGCCCTGCTCGCCGCGCTCGGAGTCGGGGTGCCGCAACTGCGCCCCGATCGACCAGTTGCGGATCCGTTGATGTCCGGACAACCGGCTGACGCGCAGTCCGGGGCGCTGAACGTCCTCTTGCTCGGGGTGGACGGCTTCGGCGAGCAACCGCCGTACCGGTTGGCGGACTCCGTCCTGCTGGTGCACATCCCTGCCGACCGGAGCCGGCCGTACCTCATCTCGTTGCCGCGCGACCTGGAGGTGTCGATCCCCGGCCGGGGGATCGACAAGCTCAACAGCGCGTTCTGGAGCGGTGCCGGTGAGCCCCGGCCCGACCTGGACGCCGGCTACGACCTGACCCGCCGGGTGGTCGCCGACCTGACCGGGGTACGCGTCGACGCCGGCGCGGTGCTGACCTTCGCCGGTCTGCGCCGGATCACCGAGGCGGTCGACGGGGTGGAGGTGTGTCTGCCGAAGGAGGTGCGGTCCTGGCACACCCGCCGGACCTTCCCGGCAGGCTGTCAGCTGCTCGACGGGGCTGCCTCCGTCGACCTGCTGCGGCAACGGCGGTACCTGCCCGACGGCACGTTGGACCGGGACCGCAACGCCCAGCGCTACGTCGCTGGACTGGTCCGGCGGGCCGTCGCCAAGGACGTGCTGACCAATCCGGTACGGCTCACCGCGCTGCTGTCGGCCGCCGGCACGGGTCTGGCGGTCGACGACGACGGCCTGCCGCTGACCAGGCTGGTGGCGGTGCTACCCGAGCTGAAGAGCGTCGACCCGGTGGGGCTCAGCCTCCCGGTGGGCCAGCCGGTGGATGACCGTACGCTGCTGCCGCTGGCCCCGGAGCAGGGCCCGGCGTTCCTCGCCGCGCTGCGCGAGGATCGGTTGGCGCAGTGGGTGGCGCAGCACCCGGAGCAGGTCAACCCCGTCCGCTGACGGACGAGGACTTCACGACGACGCCCCGCCAGCCCGGTACGCCGACGACGGCGACCAGACCCACGGCGGGCACCAGGAGCACGTCCGCCGTCCGGCCCCGCCACCCTGACA